>NZ_JAZGJN010000271.1:0-57154 GCF_038085095.1 Photorhabdus sp. P32
AAAAACCTGCCCAATTTAGAGGCCATCAATCGGGTGGAAAAGCTACTGGGTTATACCAAAGAATACCTGGCGCCCGATCCGGATTCAAAAGGCACCCGCAGCTACCAACTGCTTGAGCTCAAGGTGGACCCCATCAATATTGGACTGGCTTATGCTTATGACCGAACCACTTCGATGGATGACCGTACCCATTTTTTAGG
This sequence comes from Photorhabdus sp. P32, assembly GCF_038085095.1. Lineage (NCBI taxonomy): Bacteria > Pseudomonadati > Pseudomonadota > Gammaproteobacteria > Enterobacterales > Morganellaceae > Photorhabdus > Photorhabdus sp. P32. Next base: position 201 of record NZ_JAZGJN010000271.1, read on the forward strand.
TTTCAGTGCCGCTCCTTTTTTGGGGATGACGGCAAAACTGGATCTTATCCAAATGGGAGCGGCGTATTGCAAGATAGAGCGTGTGGCAGCCAAATTCAGGGAGGCGGTGGCCCGCAGGAATTCAAATGATAAAAACTATTTAGATCTGGAATGTTGCATTATTTTGACATGCAATCTGTCCTTTCAATTGGGTGCCGCTTATAAACAAAAGCAGTGGACTTTTGACGCCGGTAATAAGAATGATTTGAAATTGAGTCTGGTAGGAAAAGCGAATGTCGCCTTTAAGACCCATATTATGATAGTAGAAGTCGCAATAGGAGTGGGTGGGGCTATAAAAACAGCGGCAGGTTTTGAACTTGATCAACATGATAAAGGGATCGATCTGGCTGGCTACCATAATGGAATTGTTGCGGAATTTGAGGTAGCTGTGGATGTAAAAGTAAATGATAAGCTGGAATCCAATTCAAAAAGTATAGTTAAAGCTCAGAAGAGGTGGAAATGGGTTGTTGCAGCCCCGTTAAAAGCCAGTGAATCCCCATTAAGAATTAACCTGATAGGGGAAGAACGGCTTATTACAAGACCGGAGATAGTCCCGGGTGCTGAAACAATATCGTGGGAAATGGGTTATGACTCTAACTTTAAGCCTAAGATGGATAACATCCCATTTATCACTGGATTTCCAAGGATGTGAGGATAAAAAATGAGATTAAAACTGTTATTGCTATTATTAGGAGTGATTATTATGTCAGGTTTAGGTGTGGTAGTAATGCAAGGAGCTAATGCAGATGAACCGCGGTTGTATATTCGCAGTTTATTCGATATTCAGTATGCTTTTTGTGATATTAAAACTAATGGTATAACAGGAATAGACAACCGTAATTCGGCCCGGGAAGGCCGGGGATTTGGTACCGCCAGTACAGCCTCCATGCTATTAATGGCTAATGGTGAAAATGAAGTCAGTCTGGAATTTGGTGCGTTGGGTTGGTTTTCCTCAAATGAAATGTCAGATAAAGCTCGTAATCACTTTAATCCTGAGGCTAAATGTACTCTGGAGCTAACCGCCATGCGTGGTAAAAAGAGTGAGGTGTTGACAGCGATAGAAGTGGTAATTGATAAAAATGGTCAGCCTGTAGCAATAACACCCGCAAATGAAGCGAAATATGCTGCTATTAGCACGCCGGTGGTGCGTCATATGATACAAGCAGAGAATGTAGAAGCTGGACATATAGATAAAAACTACTTTAATAGCCGGAAGTTTCCACCTAATATGACTTTATACCAATTTAGCCGTAGTGTAAGAATCAGTGGGTTACCTGAATGGGAATGGGTGAAGGCAACCCCTTATACAGATACTCCTGAACAGCGCCGACAATTGCAACAGGCTTATATGGCTGTCTGGCAGGCTTATAATGCAAAAGATGTGAATACTATCCGTAATCAACAAAAAATCTCTCTTAAAGCTTGGGCGTGGGCTACTAATGACAGTGAGGAGAATATCTTTGCTGACAAAGATTTTCATAATGATTTCAAAGAAAAAAGTTTTAAAATGAAACCGATTAATTGGAATGACTACAGGATTAAGATAATGAACCAGGGCAGAATGGTCAGACTGGTGAATAAATCAGAATTAGGAAATTCTCCAATATCCTATTATGTTGATGATGAAGATGGCGATACGGTTTTAGCTACTGTTGCGCCGATTTTCTCATTAATTAACGGTCGTTTTGTTCAGGTGATTTAATGGGTAGCAATATCGGGTTATTCGACCCGATATTTTTTTGTGATGGGAAATGCAATAAAAGTCGGTGATATCGATACAGCGTTTGGTGATTGTGAAGCGACACTGGGATTGTGAATTGGGTTAATATTAAAGTTGAATAATATTCCACTTATCACCGGGTTACCCGGAATGTGAGGATAAAATGAGATTAAAATGGTTATTGCTATTATTAGGCGTGATTACTATGTCTGGTTTAGGAGTAATGGTGATGTTTGGTGCTAATGCAAATGAGCCGCGGTTGTATATTCGCAGTTTATTCGATATCCAATATGCCTTTTGTGACATCAAAACCAATGGCGTAACGGGAATGGATAATCGAAATTCAGCCCGGGGCGGCCGGGGATTTGGTACTGCCAGTACGGCTTCCATGTTATTTATGACAAACGGTGAAAATGAAATCAGTCTGGAATTTGGCGCACTAGGCTGGTTTTCCCCGGATAAGCTATCAGATGAAACCCGTAACCACTTTAATCCTGAAGCGAAATGTAGTCTGGAATTGACGGCCATGCTAGGTAAAAAAAGTGAAGTATTGACGGCAATTGAAGTGGCAATTGATAAAAATGGTCAGCCTGTGGCAATAACGCCCGCAAATGAAGCGAAATATGCTGCTATTAGCACACCGGTGGTACGTCATGTGATACAGGCGGAAAAAATAGATGCTGGGCATATAGAGAAAAAGTATTTTGATCCGAAAGAATATCCACTCAATATGACCTTATACCGGTTTAGTCGTAATGTAAAAATTAGTGGATTGCCTGAATGGGAATGGGAGAAAGCAACTCCTTATACCGATACCCCGGAGCAACGCCAGCAATTACAACAAGCTTATGTAGCGGTCTGGCAGGCTTATAACGCTAAGGATTTGAATACACTCCGTGATCAACAAAAAGTTGCGCTTAGAGCCTGGGCTTGGGTTTCCGGTGAAAGTGAAGAGAGTGTTTTTGCTGATCAGTCTGTTTACCATAATATCAAAATAAAAAGTTTCAAAATGAAGCCAATTAATTGGGATGACTACAGAGTGAAAATAATGAATCAGGGAAGAATGGTCAGATTGGTGAATAAATCAGACCCAGAAAGTTCCCCAATATCCTACTATTACATTGATGAGGAAGATGGAGATACGATTTTGGCTACCGTCGCACCAGTCTTTTCATTAATTAATGGCCGTTTTGTTCAGGTAATTTAATGAGTAGCAATATCGGGTTATTTGACCCGATATTTTTTCGTGATGGGAAATGCAATAAAAGTCGGTGATATCGATACAGCGTTTGGTGATTGTGAAGCGACACTGGGATTGTAATTGGGTTAATATTAAAATTGAATAATATTCCACTTATCACCGGATTACCCGGAATGTGAGGATAAAATGAGATTGAAACTGTTATTGCTATTATTGGGAGTGATTATTATGTCAGGTTTAGGTGTGATGGTAATGCAAGGTGCTAATGCAAATGAACCGAGGTTGTATATTCGCAGTTTATTCGATATTCAGTATGCCTTTTGTGACATCAAAACCAATGGCGTAACGGGAATGGATAATCGAGATTCAGCCCGTGAAAGTCGGGGATTTGGTACTGCCAGTACGGCTTCCATGTTATTTATGACAAACGGTGAAAATGAAATCAGTCTGGAATTTGGCGCATTAGGCTGGTTTTCCCCGGATAAGCTATCAGATGAAACTCGTAACCACTTTAATCCTGAAGCGAAATGTAGTCTAGAATTGACGGCCATGCGTGGTAAAAAGAGCGAGGTACTGACGGCAATTGAAGTAGTGGTAGATAAAAATGGCCAGCCTGTGGCAATAACGCCAGCAAATGAAGCGAAATATGCTGCTATTAGCACGCCAGTGATACGTCATACGATTCAGGCAGAAAACGTAGAGGCTGGACATAAAGATAAAGACTATTTTGATATCCGAAAATTTCCACCTGATATGACTTTATATCGGTTTAGCCGAAATGTAAAAATCAGTGGCTTGCCTGATTGGGAATGGGAGAAAGCAACCCCTTATACCGATACGCCAGAGCAACGTAGGCAATTACAACAAGCTTATGTAGCGGTCTGGCAGGCTTATAACGCTAAGGATTTGAATACACTCCGTGATCAACAAAAAGTTGCGCTTAGAGCCTGGGCTTGGGTTTCCGGTGAAAGTGAAGAGAGTGTTTTTGCTGATCAGTCTGTTTACCATAATATCAAAATAAAAAGTTTCAAAATGAAGCCAATTAATTGGGATGACTACAGAGTGAAAATAATGAATCAGGGAAGAATGGTCAGATTGGTGAATAAATCAGACCCAGAAAATTCCCCAATATCCTACTATTACATTGATGAGGAAGATGGAGATACGATTTTGGCTACCGTCGCACCAGTCTTTTCATTAATTAATGGCCGTTTTGTTCAGGTAATTTAATGAGTAGCAATATCGGGTTATTTGACCCGATATTTTCTCTTGATGGGAGCAGTAAAAGAAAGCTATTATCGATTACACCAGAATAACTGGAAAAGATTGAGGGATTTGATTACGTCGATTAATCCAAACACTACTTACCGAGTTAAAAAGTATCGGTATTACGGCTGATCACAGTGTTAGGGGAATATTAAAGTTATTCTTCTCACGAAGATATCTATCTGTTGAAGAATCGCTTGCTCGTTGTAAACGTATATTGAATAATATCTGTGAACCGGGACATATGTGGGCTGAGACATTTCTATTGCAGGAGTTAGGCTATTCATCATCACCTTGGTTCCATTTTAAAGACTAATTATATTAATTTTGCCAGATATAGAGGAAGGAATATGGGTAATGCAGTAAAGATTGGTGATATTGGCACAGCGCATGGTGATTGTGAGGCGACAGCGGTTATTTCGGGATCGACCAGTGTGAAAGTTGACGGTATTCCTTTAGCTCGTCAGGGCGATAGTTTGGCGCCGCATTCATCTCATTCACGAATAATTGCCGGTGGTTCTAGCACCGTTTTTGTTGATGGTAAACCTGCGGCGAGAACCGGTGACGCGGTGAGTTGTGGTGGAATTGTGATTGGCGGCGGCAGTGTTAATATTGGTTAAGGAAAAAACATGCTCTCAGTTACTATGGAGAGTGTAATTTGTGATTGCTAGAATTTGGCTCCCTGTATTCTCGTTTACCCCGGTCACATAGCTAGTTATGCTCCCGGGGATTCGCTCCCTTACCATCTTGATGCATCTTGAAGTCCATAGGATATATATGTTCATTTCCTCTGCTTTCTTTTCTTTTTCTTGATATTATTTTTTCTTTCTATTTTCGAATGTCTCTGGCGTAGAGCGTCATCTTGTTCAGCCAGTTTAAACACAGCTTCTTTATTAATAAACCAAAAAGACAAACAGGCCGTTTGGACAATAATCAAGCTACAGAACAGGCGGATAATATCGTTTATAAAGATTAAATAAATGACCGCGACACAGAGTAAGTTAACAAAAACAGAGGTTAATAGACTGATAACCAATGTCTGAATAATCTGGCTAATTCCCGGTATTCGAGCAAAGGGAAGTAGGCATAACATTGCACCCACAGGGCCGAAAATCGCAGTGACGATTAAAATACCCGGATTATTACGGATGGCGTCAACAAATCCGAATAAATCAAATGGAATGGTAAACATGGGTTTTATCCTTGCATGGGGTTCAGCATTGGGCTAGGTTTATATCTTAATATCCGGGCGAAAATGATATTGGGAAACTGCCGGAGCCCGGTATTGTAAAGGGCAACACTTTCATTAAAGAATTCACGTCTGTCTGCAATCTGATTTTCCAGCAGAGTGATCTGTGTTTGCAAACGTTGAAAAGGTCGCTGACTGATTAGGGTCGGATAATTTTTTGCAAGTATCAGAAATGACAACAACTGATGTGCTAATGTATTACCCATTTTCACCTTTTCATTGGTTGTTTTTGCACTGGGGTAGTTTTTCCTGACTTCTGCTAGTTGCAGAAAGAACGATTTTTCATGGGCCATTGCTTGTTCTGTTATCGCGATAAGCTGTGGAATTAAATCAACCTGTTTTTTCAGTAAAATATCAATATTGGCAAACGCTTTATCCCGGTATCTTTTTAACATAACGATTTTATTAAAAACGCCTACGAGATAACGAACCGCAATGATCAGGATGACGGCCAGAATAAGAAAAGTGAGAAGATATCCACCCATTGCTGCTATCTCTAAAATAACCATTTCAGTAATGGAGATTCACGATAAAAAACCGTTAAATGATGAGACTGATATTCATAAGGAACGGTCAGAATAAAGGCAATCAGGATTGCTGCGCTAATGACAGTAATTGCAAGATTACGGCGCATTGGCGCAACTTCATTCCAGGTGCCCAAATATCCTTTAGAGGCAATCCCCAGTAATCTGTGAGGAGCAGCCTGAGTAATAACAATTTGATCGTCTTTTTCAATAGCTGTGCCAATAATTAAATACTTTTCATTTGGAAATAATAAGTACTCTTGGTAAGAAACGAAATCGGTTTCATCGTTCTGATAAGAAGAAAAATTCACAAATGTTAACGTTTCTGGCGTTGCATCAATACGGACTGAGCCTGAATCATCGGTCAAAGTGAATTGACGGATTTTTTCTTCCGAATGACGCAAAGAATAACGTTTATCGCCTTCTGAATCTTTTATGACATCATATTCATAATAACGATAGCCATAGCATAGCTTGTTACTCAGAGGACTTTTGAAGTGAGTTCCCTCTGTTATTTTTCCTTCTACTTCTACTAAGCCCATAGCGATTGAACGGATTTTTGATGTGGGCAAAATCTGCTGAAATTTAAGGAATTTTTTTTCCGGTGTTGTTTTCAGACCGTTATAGATAAATAGTAATAAAATTAAGCCAAATAAGGCGCCGGGTGAAACAAAAAAGGCAATCAGAAAAATGGCAATAGCCGCCGAGCCTAAAATCACTTTCCAAATTTCCTTGCTGGCAAATTTACCGGACTGCCGTGTTTGTCTATAATACTCTGCCGCGTTTTTCCCAAACGAAAAGATTAATATACAGGAAAAAACAAAAATAAAAGTAAAAAATAGCATAGTCATCATAAGGTTTACCATCTGATTTATTTAAATTTGATACCGTTATAGGTTTTTTCTTCCTGACAGATTTCTAATAAAGGCAGCCTCTGATAATGAAACATGCGGGCAAAAATCAGATCTGGGAATAGATAAATCGCCGTATTATACTCCGTTACTGCATCATTAAACATTTCGCGGCGATGAGCAATTTTATTTTCTAGATCCGTCACCGATGTCTGCAATTGTGAAAATTGGGAACCTGAAATTAGAGTCGGATAATTTTCAGCTACGGCCAGTACAGATCGGAATGCATTGTGCATTTCATTGGAGGCTTTGATTTTATCTGTGAGGCTATTGGCATTAAGATATACCTGCCGTGCATCACTTAACCGAGTAAAAATATCACGTTCATGTTCCATAGACTTTTCCAGCACGGTCACAAGCTGCGGGATCTGTTCTGCACGCTGTTTTAAAATAACATCGATATTGGCAAATGTATTGCTTGTCTGTTCTTTCAGGGCAATCAGGCGATTATAAATTGTAATTCCCCAGCCGATAAGACCTACAGCAATGAGAGAGATAATAATAGTGGTTATTGTCATCTTTTTCTCCACGAAAATTCGGTTATATTTATTGTTAAGTCATGCCCTCCCTGCTGACTGGCGTAGCACAGGGAAGGAGCCCACTTTGTTTAACCTGCCATAATCATTTAAAAATGAAAATACAGAAGTATTAAGAATACTATATCGAGGGCAGATTTAATTCAATAAGTGAAATTTTTTAAAAGAAGATTTAATTGCACTTACTATGAGAATTCAAGGGATATTAAAGCTATCTTTGCTATTTTTTGCTAATCTGGTTTTTGCCGCCGTTTAACTTTGTTATATCCAATTGAATTATTGAGAAGATTTCCAGTCCCGATACTTTTTGTAAATCGCTTTTCGGTACCGGAAGAACTGATATTGATAGCGGTTGATTTTGCATTGGCAAGACAAGGATAGCTTAAGAACTATCAAGGAGGGAAATATCGCTTCCTGTCATGTAAGGTGTCAAGATTTGGGCCATTGCCTGGCGGTATGTAATATTTCCTCACGGTCTTGAATGGTTTCTGGCATCCAAAATAATTGCATTACTTGGCTTCAAAACGGCGGAGTGTAGCTTTGCGGCGGGCTAAAAATTTAGCCTCGACTTGGTCGGCTGGAATTAGATTACCAGCATCGGCAGAAGCTTGGCTTATTTCTATTTGCCTGCGGAACCAAGCATCATGGGCATTCGTTGCCGCGGTAAAGTCATTTTTCAGGGCATCATCGACCCTAAAGGTAAAAGTAGTTTCGTTCATAGCTAATGATTCCACTGTAATGTGTTACAAAGTAAGTATAGTGTAGTACTTAAGTGGGTAGAATACTACCAGAAGGATAGTAAAATATAATATTTAGATAAATTTAAATCCGAAATAGTGTCACCTATTTGTAAAAAATTTATTATTGTCTGTTATTTATTCTCGTAAATAATATTGTGAATTTTTTATTTAAAATATCTTTAATGAGTGAGATGGTATATTGATAATCCTTAGTTAAATTAATAAATGAAAATGATAGTCATTGTTTTTAATTCTGGCTTGTTAAAGCTTAAAATTAATGTACCTTGATGATTAAATTATTGTTATATTATTTTAATGTCTTGGTGGTAATGTTTTGTTAAAATATAATTTCATTTAATATAACCAAGTATTAACCACAATGAATAGTTAATACTTGGCAATAAAATAAATAACCAAGTTAAAATAAATCATATATACCCAATGGATTTCAAGATGCATCGCGACGGCAAGGGAGCGAATCCCCGGGAGCATAGCGAACTATGTGACCGGGGTGAGTGAGAGCAGCCAACAAAGAGGCAACTTGAAAGATAACGGGTAATATTAGAGTTTCTCTCCATTAACGGCTGACCAATGATAAGGTTGCAGTTCACGTATAGCTTTAAATAACAGTTCATTTTTATCATTGGTAACCGCGGCTTTTACTGAGCCTCCCCAATGAACCAGACGTTCCTGACATATTCCACATGGCGTCAAAATGATATATTCACAGCCGGCATCTTCACGGTAGAGACATAAAGAGTGTGTTACCGCTTCATTCAATTTATGGGCTTCTAAATAAGCGCCAACTTCCATACAAAGGGATAATGCGTCAATTTTGGTATCAGGGGCAATGCTGGTTAAGATTTTGCCCGATTCTGTCCGTACTGAGGCAGCGCCGCCTCGTCCTTTAGGGTATCGTTTTTCAATTAAGTTAACTGCGGCATTATATAACTCTTGTTCTATATTCATTAATTTATTACTCCGTTCTAATTAGCTTATTTTTTCTATGTTAATAACATCTTTGAAAATAATCTGTTAGTTCATAATAAAATGCGCTTGTTTTTCTCTTATCGACAAGATTTTATAGTATAGAACAGTACGATTTATTTTGTGTAGAATACTTATAATTTTTTTAGATCAATTCCGGTTTAAAGAATGCCCTTAAATAACCATACCACTGATAATAATTGCCAGTCGGTTAAATAATTCACTAAACATACGCTCGGTAAATGGCGCTAACATCGGGATTAAAAGCGTGAGTACCAATATGCCGGTAGTCAGTGTTAACGGAAAACCGACCACAAAGATGGAAAGTTGTGGTGTCATCCGGTTTAAAATCCCCAATGATAAATTCAGTGTTAATAATAGCGTTATTAATGGTAGAGCCAGCATCATGCCGTTGATAAATATCATGCTGGCGCTTTGTGCTAGCAATAAAAATCCTTCGGCGCTAAGTTGCAGTGGTTGTATTGGAAGAATCTGGAAGGTATCCGCTAGAACCGATAATAGCCATAGGTGACCATCAAAGGCCAGAAATAATAATAAGGTCAAGAGGTTAAAGATGCGTGCCAATATAGGCATATTAGGGCCGCCGGAGGGATCAAAAAAGGTAGCGAATGAAAGTCCCATCTGTAAACCAATTATTTCACCGGCATGACGTACTGCTGCAAAGGCAATTTGCATTGTCAGGCCAAGTGATGCCCCAATTAAGATTTGCTGGAGCATCACCCAGAATGCCGCAACAGAGAAAATAGGCACTTGCGCAGGTTGCAGGTTTGGCATCAAGAGCAGTGTAACCATCACCGCCAGTCCAATTTTGACTTTCTTAGGCGCCTGTTTTTCACTGAATAATGGCGCAGTACTGAACAGCGCAAGCACCCGAACCAGCGGCCAGAAAAATTCACTGACGAACTGGATCAGCATTTCACTGTTAAAAGAGATCATAATTAGCCAATTATCACGGGTATGCTGCTGTAGAGCTCACGCATGTAGTCCAACAATAGGTTTAACATCCAGGGTCCGGCGATAACGGTCGTGACAAATACCGCCAGAATTTTGGGAATAAATGACAGCGTCATTTCGTTAACCTGTGTTGCAGCTTGCAACAAGCTCACAATTAAACCACACAATAGAGCCGCTAACAGCAGCGGCGCCGCTAACGCCAGTGCGACTTTCATGGCTTCTGTTCCCAATGCCATGACTGATTCAGGAGTCATAATGTCTGTCTCTTTTCAGGTCAACCATAAAAACTTTGTGCCAGAGAACCCAGTAGTAATTGCCAGCCGTCAACTAAGACAAATAGCATGAGTTTAAAGGGCAGTGAGATAGTGGCGGGCGGCACCATCATCATCCCCAACGCCATTAATACGCTGGCGACTACTAGGTCAATAATCAGAAATGGGATAAACAGCGTAAAACCAATCTGAAAAGCGGTTTTCAATTCGCTGGTGATAAATGCCGGCATTAATACTCGCATAGGAACGGAATCGGCAGTTTCAAATGGCGGTTGATCAGCAAGACGAGCAAATAACGCTAAATCGTTTTCCCTTGTCTGACGCAACATAAATTGCCGCAATGGCTTGGCGCCATTTTCTAAAGCGGTTTCCAGACTGATTTTATCTTCACTGAAAGGTAGATAAGCATCTTGATAAACTTTATCGAAAACCGGTGACATAATGAAAAACGTCATAAATAACGCCAGTCCAAGTAAAACCTGATTAGGCGGCGCCGATGGGGTGCCTAAAGCATTACGCAGTAAACCCAACACGATAATAATGCGGGTAAAACTGGTCATCATGAGTAAGGCTGCGGGAATAAAGGTCAGCGCGGTAATGAAAACTAATGTCTGAACTGGTAGTGACCAACTTTGCCCGCCGTTTGCCAGTGGTTGGCTGATGATGCCCGGCAACTGTGCCGCGGCATCCAGCGGTAAAATAAGCGCAGCGAGTATCATCCCCAGGCGGCATGACAAGGCAAACTTATCCCTTGGTATAAAGAAAGAACTATTTTTTTTCATCATCTTTGCCTTGTCGCATCAGCGTATTTTTTAAAATCTGACCAAACAGCGCTGCTGGTTTTATAGCTTGCCCTTCGGTGTTATCACGGTCGGACTCAGGTATTGGCATCTGATGTAATAAATTAATTTGTTGAGCAGTGACGCCCAGTACCAGCCAGTTATCTTCAACTTCCACAATAACGACGCGTTCACGTTGTCCCAGAGAGCAACTGGCTTTGATACTTAATTGTTGCTGAGTTTTCCCTTTGTTGGAAAACAGCCCCATACGGCGTATCAACCAAGTGAGGGTGAAAATCAATAGCAGCACTCCCGCCAGTGCGCTGCTGACTTGCATCAGCGTCTGACCTGCGGGCAGTGGCGCAGATGCGGCGACTTGAGTAACCGCTTGGGTTTGCGCGACAGGTTCTGCCGCGCCATTATGCAGAGAGGGCTGGAAAGCCATATTAACGACTCAGGCGACGCATACGTTCAGAAGGGGTGATGATATCCGTGATACGGATGCCGTATTTATCGGATACAACCACAACTTCACCCTGAGCGATCAGATATCCATTGATTAAAATATCCAACGGCTCCCCGGCAAGGCCATCAAGGGAAACAACCGAACCTTGAGATAATCTCAATAGCTGTTTGATGGTCATTTTGGTCCGGCCCAGTTCTACGGATAATTTGACCGGAATATCCAGAATCAGGTCGATATCCGATAAGTGAGCCAGTGTATCCTGAGGCTCCAGAGATTCAAAAATTGACGCGCTACTGTCAGAGGTTTGTTGTTGCGCGGCCTGTTGTTCCAGAGCTTCTGCCCACATATCTTCGGCAGATCCGGTTGAAGCGGTATCTGTGGGTTGCTTAGCATCACTCATTGGGCTGTTCCTCATCCAGAGCATTTAAAACAGGGTTAATAAGATGTTCGACACGCAGGGCATATTGCCCGTTTAATGTTCCGTACTGACTGGTGAGCACCGGCACACCATCGACGTGAACGATCAGGCGTTCGGGTTTATCAATAGGTAAAATATCGCCCGGCTGGAGTTGCAGGATTTTTGACAGCCTCAGCGGGATATCAACAAAGTTAGCGACCAATTCTAGCTCTGAATGCTGAACCTGTTTTACCAGGCTTTCTCGCCACAGGCTGTCTTCTTGCCGCACATTGTCCAGCGGTGGATTGGTTAGGCGTTCCCGTAGGGGTTCGATCATGGCAAACGGAATACAGATGTTAAATTCGCCGCTCAACGCCCCAATTTCCACTTGAAACGGCGTTGTCACCACAATATCGTTCGGTGATGTCGTGATGTTGGTGAATTTCACCTGCATTTCAGAGCGAACGTATTCCACTTCAATTTTGAAAATGGCGCTCCAGGCGTCACGATAGGAATCCAGCGCCATACGTAACATCCGGTTAATCACTCGTTGCTCAGTATGGGTGAATTCACGGCCTTCCACTTTGGTCGGGAAACGTCCGTCACCGCCAAACAGGTTGTCTACCGCGATGTAAACCAAGCTTGGCGCGAATGCGAACAGCGCTGTTCCTCTCAACGGTTTCAGATGAACCAGATTAAGGTTGGTCGGTACTGCCAGATTACGGGCGAATTCGTGATAAGGCTGAATTTTTATTGCGCCGACGGTAATGTCAGGACTACGGCGGAGCATGTTAAATAGCCCCATCCTGAAATGACGGGCAAAGCGTTCATTAATAATTTCCAGTGCTTGCAGACGTTCCCGAATAACACGGCGTTGGGTATTAGGATCATAAGGACGAACCTCATTTTCCCTGGACGCGGTATTTTCTGCGTCGTCACTGGCGCTGTCGCCATTGAGCAGAGCATCAATCTCTGCCTGTGAAAGAATATTGTCACTCATGGTGATTATCGCAGAATAAACGTGGTAAACAGCACATCGGTGATGACCTGATCCGGCTCACCGGGCACCAAGGTTGGAAGAAGTGTTTGCTTGATGTCGTCCATCAGACGCAATTTACCGCTGTCATGCGCCAGATCGGCTGATTTCTGGCGTGATAATAGCAATAACATACGGCTACGAACTTCCGGCAGATACTCGTGGAAGCGCTGGCGAGTTTTTTCATCGGCTAAACGTAAAGTCACGCCAATGTAGAGCACTCGGTCAAAGTGATCTTCATTGTCGATCAGGTTGACGGTAAAAGGTTCCAGAGTCATAAAGACCGGGGTTTCTATGGCTTTGGATGCTGTAGAGTCACTCTCTTTTGCCTGTTTAAGCGCCCACCAACTGTATCCCCCGATGGCGGCGCCGATAACGGCAATCAGTACTAACAGTATCATTCCAAATGGATTTTTGCGTTTACGCTCGTAGCTATAGTCAGACATGGACAGACAAATTCCTGTTTTTGTTGCGGATAAATGTCCACGCGTTCCGTGGTGGACTGGCTTATCCATCAATATCGATGATCATTATCCCGCGTATTTCCGTAGGCAATAGCTGGAACAAACGGGGAAAAAACTACTAACTCGTTCGTTTGTTGTGAGCCTTGTTTATACCCGTTATCTTTCAAGTTGCCTCTTTGTTGGCTGCGCTCGCTCACCCCGGTCACATAGTTTGCTATGCTCCCGGGGATTCTCTCTCTTGCCGTCGCGATGCATCTTGAAATCCATAGGGTATATACCTTCCCTCATCAGGCGAAAATATCCACACCTCCCCGAGCCGATGCCAGTTGATGAGGGGTTAAACGTACTGTGGATTCGGTAGCGGAATGGTTTTCTGAGGCGGTATCAGCATTGTGACTTGCGGTTCCGCCTGAATGTTGTGAATCAGAGCGTTGTTCTTGTTGCCACGGGCTGGCGTTGTCACTGCTGACACTGCTTTGGGTCAGTTGAATACCACTTTCTGCCAGTGCATGGCGAAGTCCAGGTAATGCTGCTTCCAGCGCCGCCCGGACATGGCTGTGAGCCGATGCCAGATGTAATTGCGCTTGATTATCTTCAACAGACATACGGATTTGCAATGCGCCTAGCTCTTGTGGATGCAGGCGTAATTCTGCCTGTTGCAGGCCATTGCGGTTGAATAAAATAATTTGCTGGTTTAGTTGTTGTTGCCACTCTTCACTACCTAACTGGGCATTCAGTAATGGGGTAGAAGCGCTGGATAACTGAAACTGGGCTGTCTGATTGTGTCCTGCGGAGAGCAGGGGAGAGGTTGTTACAGAGGAGATTTGCTGATTTTCAGCGGCGGCCGGCGCGTGTTGGATCTCAGCTTGAGCGGTGGTCTGAATCAGTGCGGATTCACGCGGATGATTTTGCGTTGCGCTTTCAGCTTGAATTCCGTGCTGAATGGTTGTCGAAGCAAGCTTGGGCTTTACTGGAGAATGTTGCGCCAGACCATTTTCAGGTTTGGTTTTAAAAAGCTCTTCTTCCTGTTTTAGCTGTTCTGGAGTCGCTGTCTGAGGGCTTTCTTCGGTTGATAATCCCATAGCGACTAATTCTTTAGCGCTAATTTGACGGTTTTTATCATTATGCTTGGTGAGTCCGTCAGGTTGGAGGCCGTTTTTCTGGTTTTCTGATTTGATGGCTAACCCGGATAATTGTATGGGTAAACTTGCCGCCAGCTCTTCTGCTGACATGAGTTGTTCATCAACAGGAGCTGGTTGTTTATTGGCATCTGCTTTTGCATCAAGGGGAATCAGCGAGGAGGTAATAGACTCCGTGGGTATTTCATTTAGGATAGATAATTTATTTGAGATAGATAGTTCATTTGAAATAGGTAATTCAGTTGAAGTAGATAATTCAGTTGAAGTAGATAATAGTGGCGACAAATCGTTGTTTGTATCATCTGTAATTTCTTTTTCTTCTTTGGATGACGCTTTTCCTGGTTTAACCGCACCTTTTGGTGCCAGTTCGGTTTCCAGATTAAGAAACTGAGCAAAAGCCGAAGGCTGATCGGCATCAGGGCGTGAATCACTGCGAGTGGGTTGGTTTTCTGTCGGTTTCAGGTCGGCAGGCAAAAGAGTGAGATTCATTATTTATTTCTCCGTTGTGCGCTACGTTGGGCATACTCATCCATCTGTTTCTGCTCCATTCTGTTCTGATGTAATCTTCGGTTATTATCTGCCCGTTGTTGCAAAGTATCGAAAGCATTGAGGCGCTGTTGTTTTTCCCGCCACTGTGATAAAGCCGTATCAAGCCGCTGTTGCCATTGATTGAGTTGCAATTTGTGCTGTTCAATCGCTTTTTCCAGCGTTTTCATGAATTGCTGATAATTTTGCCAAGTGGTGCATGGCATACCATTACTCAGTGTGTCATTCAGGCGTTCCCGGTACTCATCCTGATAGCCCATCAACGTTGCGAGTTGTTGCTCCATTTGCTGATGGTTCTGACGAACTTGCGCCAGGTGAGTGGCGGCTTTTTCCACTGCATTTTGTGCAAGGTCACGCAAGGTCATGAGAGGTGATTGTTGCTGCATCTTATTCCTCGCTTTAATGGCAACACCCAGAAAATCGTTACGTTACGTAGGTAACAACTGTTGTAATTGAATGCAGGCCGCTTCATATTCACTACGCTCTTCAATATCTTGCTGTAGAAATTGCGCCATGTAGGGATAGAGCTCAATGGCTTTGTCCAATAGCGGATCACTGCCTGCCGCATAAGCACCGACGTTAATCAGATCACGGTTACGCTGATAGCTTGCAAGTAGTTGCTTGAACTGCTGTACCCGCCGGTAGTGCGGCTTATCAATGAGTGCGGTCATCGCGCGGCTGATAGAGGCTTCAATATCAATTGCCGGGTAATGCCCTGATTCTGCCAGCGAACGGGAGAGGACGATGTGACCATCCAGAATTGCACGGGCCGCATCGGCTATCGGGTCTTGTTGATCATCACCTTCGGTGAGTACGGTGTAGAACGCGGTAATTGAGCCGCCGCCGTTTACTCCATTCCCTGCACGTTCCACCAGCGCCGGCAGTTTGGCGAAAACCGAAGGCGGGTAACCTTTGGTTGCCGGCGGCTCGCCAATGGCCAGAGCAATTTCACGTTGCGCCATACTGTAGCGGGTCAATGAATCCATAATCAGCAATACATGTTTACCCCGATCACGAAAATCTTCAGCGATACGGGTGGCGTAGGAAGCGCCTTGCATGCGTAACAGAGGCGAGATATCGGCAGGCGCGGCGACAACCACTGAGCGCGCTAAGCCGGCGGCGCCGAGGATGTTTTCAATAAAGTCTTTAACTTCGCGGCCACGTTCACCGATCAAGCCAACGACAATTACATCAGCCTGTGTGTAACGGGCCATCATGCCAAGCAGGACACTTTTACCGACCCCAGAACCGGCAAACAACCCCATACGCTGCCCGCGACCTACGGTCAGTAGGGCATTAATCGCTCGTACACCGACATCCAGTACATCGCTGATTGGTGTACGTTGCAGAGGATTGATTGGCGGTGTGGTGAGCGGGGCGCGATAACCGGTATCTGGCGACGGCAAACCATCCAATGGACGACCGGCGCCATCCAAAACTCGTCCTAACAGTTCCGGGCCAAGTGGTAACTGGCGCCCACTACCGCAATCTTCGCTGTATGGGCGCGCGTATACCCGGGCGCCGGGGACAATGCCTTCCAGATCTTCAAGTGGCATGAGGAGAAGTTTTTCGCCATTAAAACCGACAACTTCACTTTCAACTTCTTCAATATTGTTGCCATTTTGTCGCTCAATCAGGCAGGTTGCCCCCAGAGGCAGATGTAAACCCGTTGCCTCCATCACCAGCCCGGTCGCTCTGGTCAGACGTCCATAACGACGCACTGGCGAGGTTTTCGCTAGTTTCTGCTCAAAAGCATCCAGTGTCGCCAGCCAGCGCCCGAGTCTTGCTGTCATTACAATTCCCCCGGTGCGGCCAGCCGGCACAACTCGTGCCAGCGGGTTGCCAGACTGGCATCCAAATCGCCTTCATCTGCACTGATTTTGCAACCGCCAGGGTGCAGTTTGCTATCTGCCAGTAAGCGCCAGCCGTGTAACGAGAGAGTGTTGCCTAATTGTTGTTCAACCATTGGCATATCCCGTGGATGAACCCGCAATTGAGGTTTACCACTCAACATCGGTTCCTGTTGAATAAATTCGCGGATTTGATTGAGTAGGGCAGTGCCGTCACAAATCGCGGGCTGACCTAAGATCTGTTTTGCAGCGGTCAGTGACAGTTGCATCAAGCGGGATGCAATGATTGTGTCAAGTCCTTCCAGTGAATGTTGGAAATCGGCTAACAGATTTTGCCACTGCTCTGTGATAGGTTTCTGTTGCTGAATAGCCTCTTGCAACCCCTGTTCCAAACCGGATTCTAAGCCAGCTTGGTAGCCTTTTTCATAACCTTGCGCTTGACCTTCGCTAAATCCCTGTTCATGGCCTGCCTGTCGTGCCTGCTCTTTCAGGTTATCCAGCATTGCCGCCTGTTCAAGGATTTCATTACGCTCCAAGTCTTCCTGTGGGTCATCAACGGGCTCTGGTTTAGCCCGTAGTTTTTCCCACTGTGTCAGTTCGTTTGGTTTCCAGGGTTGCCAGTTAGCATTGTTTAACTTATCAGACATAGCTATCGTCGCCGCCATTCAGGATAATCTCGCCGCTTTCCGCCAGACGACGAACAATAAGCAGAATCGCTTTCTGTTCGCTTTCCACTTGCGACATACGTACCGGACCACGGTTTGCCAGGTCATCGCGCATAATCTCTGCGGCACGTTGAGACATATTGTTGAGGAAATGATCGCGCAGTTGCTGATTGCAGCCTTTCAGTGCAATGAGCAGGGAGTCAGTGGTGATTTCTTGCAACAGGCGTTGGATACTGCGGTCATCCACATCGACAAGGTTTTCGAACAGGAACATTTCATCGATGATTTTTTGTGCCAGCTCGTTATCGTAGGCGCGCATGGCTTCGATAACATTCTCTTCTTGCTGACTTTTCATCAGGTTGATAATTTCAGCCGCGGTACGAATGCCGCCCATTTTGCTACGCTTGAGATTCTGGCCGTCTAACAAGTTATTGAGCACTTCTGTGAGTTCAGCTAGTGCCGCCGGCTGTACGCCGCCAAAAGTCGCAATACGTAGCATGATATCGTTGCGTAATTTGTCATCAAACAGTGCAAGGATATCGGCTGCTTGCCCGCGATTTAAGTGAACCAGAATGGTGGCGATAATCTGTGGATGCTCGTCACGGATCATATCGGCTGCCATTTGAGGTTCCATAAAGTTGAGGGTCTCAATACCGGTAGTGGTTTCACGGGATTCGAGAATATCCTCAAGCAGACTGGAAGCACGTTCTTCACCTAGCGCTTTAATTAGCACCGAACGCAAATAGTCACTGGCGTTGATACTCAGTGCTGCATACTGGCCGGCATCTTCTTCAAACTCTGCCAATACATCCACCAGTTGCTGGTTAGAAACTTGGCGCATACCCGCCATTGTGATACTGAGTTGCTGGACTTCCCTGGAGTTCAGGTGTTTAAACACCTCGGCCGCCTGATCTTCTCCCAGGGTCATTAACATGACGGCGCTTTTTTCTGTTCCGTTCAGGCTCATTGTTCGTTACTCATCCATTGACGGATCACCAGCGCCACTACGCGAGGATCTTTTTCTGCCAGTTCGCGGATGCGTTGGCTTTGAATTTCAGCACTGACTCGTTGACGCGTCAGTCTCTGGCGTGTTTTTTCATCCATTTCCGCACTTGATTCAGTTACTTGTTTTTTCTGAACTTTCTGTGCTTCAAGGGCGGCTTTTTCCGCAGCGCGTTTTTTGGCAAGTTGAGGAACCACCATTTTGCGCCACAGCAGCCATGCCACCAGAATCAATAGCAGGTAACGGCCAAAATCAAAGGCTTTTTCCAACAGAACTGGGTTCTGCCAGACAGGAATAACCTCGATATTTTCTTTGCTTTCCGTAAATGGCGTGTTAACCACATTCAAGCTGTCGCCACGCTCTTTAGAAAAGCCCATCGCTTCTCTGGTCAGCGCTTCTATTTTTGCCAATTGCTCAGGTGTTAATGCCTGAGTTTCCGGGCCATTTTTGCCTTCCACCGTGACATAATTGACGACAACGGCAACGGATAAGCGTTCAACACCGCCGGCTTGCTGTTGCACATGGCGAATAGTCCGGTCCACTTCATAGTTTGTGGTTTCGTCACGGCGGTTATTGCGATTATTGTTCGCCATGCGCTCGGTACTGTTACCCGCGGATGAGGCTTTCTTATCGCTCTTGTCGCTTTTATTGTTCTCTTTGGTATTAGGTTTATCAATCGGCGCACTCGGCGGCGGGCTTGGTTGATTGGAAAGTGCGCCGGGAATACCGCCAACCATAGGCCCGCCGCTCTGTTCGCTTTCACTCAACTGTTTTGAGCGAACCGCAGCCTGATTAGGAGGTTGATTAGGTTTATATTCTTCCGCTGTCTCTTCACGGCGTGAAAAATCCACCTGTGCTGTCACTTGTGCGTGAACGTTACCACGACCGACAACCGGGGTTAGAATCGCTTCGATACGATGCTGGAAGCGATTTTCCACTTCCTGAATGTATTTCAGTTGACTGGTATTTAGATCGCGCCCGGTGGCGTCGGCTTGGGTTAATAGACGTCCGGTCTGATCAACGATGGTGACATTGCCCGGTGGTAAGCCAGCGACACTACTGGAAACCATATGAACGATGGCGTTTATCTGTCCTTCATCCAGGGTCCGGCCTTGCAGTAATCCAACGGTCACGGAAGCTGAGGGCGATTTCTGTTCACGGACAAACAGCGAGGGTTTGGGGAGTGCAAGGTGAACACGGGCATTTTGCACCGGCCCTAAAGATTCAATGGTACGTGACAGTTCACCTTCCAATGCCCTTTGGTAGTTAACTTGCTCACTAAATTGGCTGATCCCAAACTTTTCTTTATCGAGTAGTTCGAATCCAGCAGCTCCACCCTTAGGCAACCCTTGTTGCGCCAATCTTAGTCGTGTCTCATGCACCTGTTCGGCAGGGATCATGATCGCAGCGCCATTTTCGGCAAAACGGTAAGGGATATTTAATTGGGTTAATTGGGTGACAATATCGCCGCCATCTTTATCGCTTAGATTACTGTAAAGCACCCGGTAATCGGGGCTGCGTAACCACAGGAAAAGGGCAATGACAATCGCAACGGCTGCGCTGCCGGCAACTAATAATGGCACTTTAGGATCAGCTTTTATCTGGTTAATGATAGCACTGAAACCTTTAGTTTGATTTTCAACGTCAGTTGTTGCGGCACTCATAGACGATCCTTGCCTTGCTGTTCAACATGAATACTAAAAGCGTGGCGTAACAAAACAGACTCCCCATACGCAAGCGAAAAAATTCTTCCTATTTTCAGTTTTGTCATTATTCGCTGTTCACTCATCTTTTAATGGCACAATAAGCCCAGACTTTTTACTTTAATTACCCGCTTTAGATCGAGAGGGCTATGTTAGGGTGGCAGTCTAAAAATATGCCGTATATACCTTGGGTTAATATGGCATTGAATTGAGTAGGTTATAGAGTGGTTTAACACGAGGTTTTTATGTCAATTCAGGCAATTGAAGGCGTGCTGCAACTGATGCAAGTTCAGGCGTCACAGGCAGCAAGTATCGCAAAACCAATACCATTGCAGAGTGGATTTGCCAGTCAACTGATGGCGGCTGTTGGTAAAATTAATCAGACACGTTTGAATGCCACAAAACAAACTCAGGATTTTACACTAGGTGTACCCGGTGTTGAATTAAATGATGTTATGGTGGAGATGCAGAAATCCAGTATCGCTTTGCAAATGGGCGTCCAGGTAAGAAATAAGTTGGTGGCTTCTTATCAGGAGATTATGAATATGCCGGTGTGATAGTGCGCCATAAATTGGTCTAACCAAATTGACCAGACCAATAAAAACAAATATATTTAAAGTGCATACATCAAGAGGTAGAGGTGATGTTATGGAAAAGATTAACATCTACGATGCGAAGACTAACTTGTCCAAAATTGTTCAGGAAGTTGTTCGCACTGGAGAATCAGTAGTGATCGCCAAGAATGGTCATGCACTGGTTAAAATCGTCGCATACAGAGAAGAGAAGCCTAAACGCAAATTAGGTTTCCTCAAAGGCAAAGGTAGTGTTCCCGCCAATTTTGACGATATGAACAGTGCCGAAATTGTTCATATGTTCGAAGGAAAATATTTTTAATGGAATTGCTGTTAGATACTAATATCTTGCTGTTTATGGCATATGAACCGGAAAAACTGAGAAGTGATGTTGTTGATCTTTTGGAAGATACCGGCAAAACCCTTTGTTTTAGTGCAGCGTCAATATGGGAGGTAGTCATTAAAAGGAATCTGAACAAGCCTGATTTTTCCGTCCCACCATAATAAGCGCGGTCTCTAAAAGATTACTAACGCTATCAGATAAAGAATGGGGGGATCATAGTAATAAAAATTTAGTTACGATTGAAAACAATATAAGCAATGGGAATGAAACTGTTAGTGGTTTTTATTGGAAAGAAAGCGAAGATCTTATTTTTGGGCATACATTAGATATAAATTTGACCGAATTATCTATATACAAAGACCATCTGACAAGTGTTACAAATAAAAAACTAACAATTATAGTGGATGGAGTCAAATACCATCTTGGGCATCGTATAAAAGAGTCAGTTTATTATTCTCCACAATATAAAAGTAGTGAAGCTGAGAAAATAGGTGATCTGTTAAAACAAATAGATAAAACCTTCCGTTTTTACTGTAATTGGCATGATTAATTTATATAGCTGATTTTTTTCAACCTTGGCAAATGCTCTGTATCTTAGTCAAAGTTCTGGTTAAGAGACGGGCAACTGGGGGGATTCTTCGTATATATCAGTAGTAAACTTAGAGTTTACAACTAAATATCTGGAATTTTTGTATTGCTAGATTATTCAAGGCTGCGCTCCGGCGTGGTCTTTTTATTTTTCACAATCAACTTAAATCACAGGGCTACATATAACAGCTCATTAATGCCTATTGGTCGTGATGGGGGAAATATGAAGACGAAGGGTAATCCTGATTTGTAGATCGGAATACTACAAGGTTTTAAAGACATCCTAAACTAAGCTCACAAAACGGGTAAATAATGGTGATGAGAGTACATCACCTTTATTTCTCGATTATTTTTGTTCCGTAGAATTCATAAGAGTATGATAGGGTTCAACAGGGAATTGGCCGTAGCTATCATTTAATAATTGCTGTTGGCTTGCTTGTTTGATGAGTTTACTTAATTCATCAAGTCTTTGCTGTAGTAGTTTTTTAATCTCATTTTCATTATCTAAAATTACCTGCAAAATGTTGGTCATTTTTTGCTGTAACGAAAGAGAAACAGTCGATGATATTGAAGAGTGGCTGATCACTTCTACTGCTTTTAGGTAGGTGATTTCCATATCAACAAGTTCATCCCATTTTTCATTTTTAGCTAAATTAAGCATTTGCTCACTTAAACTTAGGATCCGTTGGTAAGCTGACAAGAGATCCATTTCATTATCCATTAAACAATATCCTGACTGGCGTTGTAATGAGGGCCAATTTGCCGCCAAGCGTCTGAAATCTCGGTGAGTAATTTTATTACTTCGGTAATGGCTGGCTCATCATTGCGTAAATTAGCGTGGAGTAAACGTTGGGTCATATAGTCGTAAAGGGAAGCGAGATTGTGTGCCAGCTCTCCGCCTTTTTCATTATCTAACCCCTGCTTGAGGCCATTATCGATGATATTGATCGCTTTGGAAATAGCTGCGCCTTTTTCCGCGATATTACCTTGTTCCATCAGAATAATTGCTCGACGTAGGGCGCTAAGCGCCCCGTTGAACAAAATCTGAATCAACTGATAGGGGGAGGCGTTCATAATTTCGCTCTCCACATCTATCTGGGCATATAATTGACTTGCCGAACGTTGATACATAATTTCCTTTAATTATCTTATTGTCTGTAGCTGTGATAGGAAGTTACCGGTTTTTCCCAAGGAAGAGACCATTTTATCCAGTTGTGAAAATTGGCGTTTATAACGTTCAATTGTTGCGTTAATATTGTCTTTCGTCCTGTCTACTTGTTTCTCAAGGGTTTTTAGACGCTTGTTAATGCCATTAGTCGCGGTAGCTAAGGTACCTTCATGGCTATCCAGAGCATCTTTTAATAGCTTATGTGTCTGGGTGGCAAAACCCGTTTCTTTACCGTCACCCATAAAGAATGCTTTCACATTAGCCGGTTTTTCTTTTAGATTTTTTTCCAGTTTTTCGTTATCAATTTCCAGCTTGCCGTCAAACTTTTGTTTAATACCCAGTTTATTCAGGGTTGGAATATCATTGACCTTTTGAGAGCTGAAAATTTGGCTTCTTAGCTGGTTCTGTATTCCGCGTAATGTGCTGTCACCTAATAAAGCGCCATTATCTTTCGACGGTTCTTCACCTTGTTTTACTGGCTTATATTTGGTCAGCGAATCAAACGTCGTTTGCAACTCATTGTAAGCATCGACCCAGTTTTTAATCGCCTCTTTCATCGGTTCAATATCACGGGATATGACCAGTATTTCTGGCTTATGTTCCCTAGGTTTGTCTTTATCCTCGATCTTTCTTTGGTAATCTTTATCCTCGGTCGTTTTTTTCAGATCCAGTATAACGCCTTCGGGTGCATCGGTAATATGGTTTGTCTGACGCTCAATTGGGATGTTATTAACGGTTAAGAGAGCATTCTTAGCTTCGACGGTTTGAGTTAATTTACTTGTTGTACCCGGAATATAGTCTAGAAATTGGCTAAGTTTGTTATCACCTTCAACTTTAATGGTCATCATGGATTCAGTGCCGGCTTTTTTAGCCGTCAGCACTAAATAGTTTTCGCCATCTTTGGCCTTAAGAATACTGGCGCTGACATTGCCTTCCTGTTTATTAATTGCATCCTTGATCTCAATAATGGATGTTTGGCCGTCTGTCAGCTCGATTTTCATCGGCTTTTTTTCGCCAGGTTGAGTAATGGTGATTGTCCGGGTTTTACCTTCGCCCAAAGATTCGCCCATATACTCTTTGATATTACTGATTTTTTCTGTCTGTAATGATTGTGCCTGCGCCAATTGCTTAACTTCAATACTGTAGCTGCCTGGACTGGCTTTAGAATCAGTACTGGCAGTGAATGCGTCATGTTTTTCGCTGGCAGTGGTTGTATTAAGTTTATCGAACTTTTTCAGGGATTCAGACGCGGTTTCCAGCTTTTCCAAACTGCTTTTTAATGTGCCAAAAGCCGTTAGCTTACCTTTATAACTGGTTTGCTGTTCTGCCAGAGGGACTAAACGCTTTTGTTCTGCTGCCTGAAGTTTATCCAATATAGAACCAAGATCCATCCCCGACCCGGCGCCTAATGAAGAAATGCTAGCCATTTATTGACTCCTTTATTAGTAAAGCTTTATTGAACCGGTTATCGGTAAGTTTTTAGAAAAGTTTACTAATAAAAATAATTTTTCTATGGTAGGAATAGTCGTGAAGAACCGACGCTGTTTGGCTTATCAGGGCAAAGTGATAAAAAAGAAAAAGTTTTTTCAAGAAAAATTAAAGGTTCTTTGAGGAGCGCCGATAAAACTGTTGGCGGTGGTGAACACCGTGGGTAAAACCCAAACTTATATATCGACTTGATTTTAAAAAGGAACTCTAATTATGGCACAAGTCATCAACACCAACAGCCTGTCCCTGCTGACTCAGAATAACCTGACCAAATCCCAGGGTACTTTGGGTAACGCTATCGAGCGTCTGTCTTCTGGTCTGCGTATCAACAGTGCCAAGGATGACGCGGCTGGTCAAGCGATCGCTAACCGTTTCACTTCAAATGTTAGAGGTTTGACTCAGGCAGCACGTAACGCTAATGACGGTATCTCTATTGCACAGACTACTGAAGGCGCTCTGAACGAAATTAACACCAACTTACAACGTATTCGTGAACTGGCTGTTCAGGCGAAAAACGAAACCAACTCTGAGAGTGATACCAAATCTATCCAGGAAGAAGTTACTGAGCGTTTAAAGGAAATTGATCGTATTTCTAAACAGACTCAATTTAACGGTGTTCATGTTCTAAGTGAAAAGAACGAAATGACCATTCAGGTCGGTGCTAACGATAACGAAGTTATCAAAATTAATCTGGAAAAAATTGACAGCAATATTCTGGGACTGGGTAAATTCACTGTTTCTGCGGCAGTTCCACACGGCGAAGCAGTTGAACAGGTTGATGATGGTAAAGGTGGTGCGAAGAAAAAGATCGATTACACTGCTGATGTTAAAGTTAAAGACCTGAAAAGTGTAGAAGTTTATAAAGCTGTTAAGG
Source organism: Photorhabdus sp. P32 (assembly GCF_038085095.1). Taxonomy (NCBI): domain Bacteria; kingdom Pseudomonadati; phylum Pseudomonadota; class Gammaproteobacteria; order Enterobacterales; family Morganellaceae; genus Photorhabdus; species Photorhabdus sp. P32. The sequence continues at coordinate 25,702 of NZ_JAZGJN010000271.1, forward strand.
ATGATGGTTCAGTTGATCCTGACAACTATGTTGTCAAAGGTACTGACGCAGATGGTAAAGTAAAATATTTCGACGCTAAGATTGATAAGACTAGTGGTAAATTAACCGCAGGTAATGAAGTCACAGCTAAAGCATCAGAAAAGCCTCTGGATACTTTAGATAATGCTCTGGCAAAAGTTGACAGCCTGCGCAGTTCTCTGGGTGCTATCCAGAACCGTCTGGAATCTACCGTTAACAACCTGAACAACACGGTTAATAACCTGAGCGCTGCTCGTAGCCGTATCGAAGATGCTGACTATGCGACCGAAGTGTCTAACATGAGCCGTGGTCAAATTCTGCAACAGGCAGGTACTGCGGTTCTGGCTCAGGCTAACCAAATTCCTAATAACGTATTGTCTCTGCTGCGTTAATTGCTCAGCTAGGGCAATATGTGAACCTGATTCACATAAAAATCCAAACAAATCAAGGATCGGCTCGCCGGTCCTTCTTTTTTAGGAGTTTATCAGGAACAGCCTAAAATTTGTGATACTATTAGGCAGACAATAAATTTCGCATAGGTGAAAAAGAAGCGTTTTTACTACATTGTTCAAACGATTGCCCTTGTTAGGGGATTGGATAATGAAGGTTAGTCTCTTTTTCCAAAGGTGTCTGTTGTTGTGAGCGATTTGTATACCGCCGAAGGCGTGATGGACAAAAACAGCCTCTGGAAGCGCTACGTACCATTAGTTCGCCATGAAGCGTTAAGGCTACAAGTTAGGTTACCCGCGTGTGTGGAGCTGGATGATCTACTTCAGGCCGGGGGAATCGGCTTACTAAATGCGGTGGAACGTTTTGATTCCTTACAGGGAACCGCGTTTACCACTTATGCGGTACAACGCATCAGAGGTGCAATGTTGGATGAGTTAAGGAGCCGCGATTGGGCTCCGCGTAGCGTGCGCCGTAATGCGCGCGAAGTGACGCAAATCATCCGAAAACTTGAGCAAGACTTAGGCCGTCCAGCCAGTGAGCAGGAAGTTGCTAAAGAATTAAAGATTGATCTGGTAGAATATCGGCAGATACTGTTAGATACGAATAACAGTCAGTTGTTTTCGTATGACGAATGGCATGAAATGCATGGTGAAAGCTGTGAACCTGTCATTGAAGAAGGGCATGAAACTAATCCCTTACAACAATTGCTGGAAAGTGACATTCGTCAACGGGTAATTGAGGCTATTGATTCGTTACCTGAACGAGAGAAAATGGTTCTGACGCTGTATTATCAGGAAGAACTTAATCTGAAAGAGATTGGCGCAGTACTTGAAGTCGGGGAGTCCCGTATAAGTCAGCTACACAGCCAGGCGATTAAACGCTTGCGGGCACGCTTAAATCCGGAAAAGTAACTTTTTTGCTTATTTGTTTTTTGTTTAAGACTACACACAGGGCTTATCTCTTATGTCTGTTACAACACAAAAGAAACGGCCGCTCAGCCGTTACATTAAAGACTACAAACATAGTCAAACTCATTGCTTGCATTGTCACAAAGCTCTTGACCGTATCTCTTTGGTTTTTAATGGCCAAGTGATCAACAAAGAGTCCATCTCCGAGATGACGGAGTTGATTGATGACAAGACTTGGGATGAGCTGCAAGATAAATTTGTCGCGTTATGTCGTTTTTGCAGTGAGATTTATTGCAATAGCGAGACAGATTATTTTGACATCATGTCGTTCAAACAGTATCTGTTTGAGCAGACTGAAATGAGTCATAGTACTGTTCGTGAGTATGTGGTTCGTTTACGACGTTTGGATGAATTGCTCACTTCAAGCAATTACCCTGTAAAAGAGTTCACAACAGAGAAAATTCAGGAAAAACTGAGTGAAAAGCTGTCACAGTCGGCATTCAGTAACTACAACATTGCTTTGCGCAAGTATGAACAGTATTTAAGCTGGCAGCAGGGCGGTCACTAAGCTGGAAATATAAACAGCAAAGAGATGATTAATTTTGGGGGAACGCATTTTAATGTGTTCCCCTTAGCTCGTTGACAAACTTCGTTAAAAATAATGAGGTTTTTTTCTTTCATGATGAATAATCATGCAACTCATTTTCCTTATTAACCCGGCTTAGTCACCCGTCAGGGCGCTATTTATGCATATTTCATTAATATGGTATTCGCTATGGAAAAAGAAATCTTTGTTTTTAGAGAAGTTAACGTAGAAGATGCAAACAATCTCATTGTTTTTTTTAATGATTTGGATAACACATCGGAATTTATGTTGCTTGAGCCGGGAGAAAGAAAAACAAGTGTTGAAGAGCAAGTGGATATAATAAAAGGATTTGGCAAAGACAGGCAAATGTTAATATGTGAAGATAATAAAAACATTGTTGGATTTATTGTTATATCTAGAGGCGTGTTCAATAGGAACAGGCATCTGGGTTATATTGCTCTTGGAGTAAAAAAAGAATATAGAAACAAAGGCATAGCGAGAACCTTACTCGACAAAGCGCAAGATTGGTCACGGAAAAATGGAATTAACAGACTTGAGTTAACCGTTGCAATAAAAAATACATTGGCAATAAAGCTGTATTTATCATCAGGTTTTATTTTTTCCGGCATCAGAACTGGCTCACTATTTATAAATGGTGAACTGATAGATGAATACTATATGACTAAAGGAATATCTGATGGGAGTTAACAGCATTTTGAGGTTGATTGCTAATCCAAGGGGAACATATTTTTAATGTGTTCCCCTTAGCTACAGCCGAAATTAACCGATAGTCATCAGACTGGCATTCCCCCCCGCTGCCGCTGTATTAATGCTCAATGAGCGTTCATGTAGCAAACGTTCTAACAGCAGATTAGTTTCTCCACGGGCAAAACCTTGTACGGAAATGATAACGCCTTTACGTTGAGCGACTTGTTCGCAAACTTGACGCAGTTGATCAGAGTCGCCGTGGTAAATAACCGCTTCGAATGCCGTATCTTCGCTCTGCCAGTCTTGAACCAAATGGATTGATTTACGGGCGCTATCTGGCAATTGACGAAACAGTTGCTGATGAAGTTCATCGTTTTGCCAGAGCAACTGACAGCCTACAGATAATGTTGCTGCCAGTTGGATCAACGTATCCTGTTGATTATCCGCCAGACACAGCACCTGACCACGAGGTAACAGGGTATAAGTATTGCGTTCGCCTGTCGGCCCGGGTAACAGACGGGTGGTACCACCTTGCGCCAGCAATTTATATTGTTGAATTAACTGATTTAGCTCTTCGTTGTGCTGATTGGCTACCCATTCTGTTAATGCATCAAAGGGAGCCATCAGCGCCGAACGAACATTAGCATCCAGTGGATATTCAGCATCCTGACGTTCCAACGTTTGGTAGATCGCGTTTTGAGGGCGGCAAGAGAGCAGACGATACAAATAGAGTGGGCCGCCGGCTTTAGGTCCGGTACCGGATAAGCCTTCCCCTCCGAACGGTTGCACGCCAACAACAGCGCCTACCATGTTGCGGTTAACGTATAGATTACCGACTTTCGCTTTAGCTGTGACTTGTGCAATTGTTTCATCAATACGGGTATGGACGCCCAGAGTCAGACCGTAGTTAGAGTTATTAATCTGATCCAGCAAGTTATCCAGTTCATTACGTTTAAAACGAACAACATGCAGAACCGGGCCGAAAATCTCTTGTTTTAATTCATTGAAATTTTCCAATTCAATCAGTGTCGGTTTAACGAAAGTGCCTTGATCCCACTCTTGATTGTCGACCACATTATCTTGTGCCGCCTGATAAATCGTGCGTCCTTTGGTACGCATTGCTTGAATATGGCGATCAATGCCGGCTTTGGCTTCCGCATCAATGACCGGGCCGATATCGGTAGACAGGCGTTCAGGATTACCCATCCGGCATTCAGACATGGCGCCTTTCAGCATAGTGAGGGTTCTTTCCGCCACATCATCTTGAATACAGAGGATACGCAAGGCAGAGCAACGTTGACCTGCACTGTCAAAAGCAGAAGCGACCACATCCATAACAACTTGTTCTGTCAGCGCGGAAGAGTCGACAATCATGGCGTTCAGACCACCGGTTTCGGCAATCAGAGGAGTTGGGCGTCCTTGTGCATCAAGTCGTCCGGCAATGTTACGTTGTAATAAACTAGCCACTTCAGTGGAGCCAGTAAACATCACGCCTCGTACTCTCTCATCACCCACCAGAAGAGAACCAATGGTTTCACCTCGGCCAGGTAATAATTGCAATGCATCGTGGGGAATACCTGCTTGATGCAGTATTTTGACCGCTGTTGCCGCAATTAATGGGGTTTGTTCCGCTGGTTTTGCTAATACGCTGTTACCGGCAGCCAATGCAGCCGCTATCTGCCCGGTAAAAATGGCTAATGGGAAATTCCACGGGCTGATACAGACAACCGGCCCCAGTGGGCGATGAGTATCATTAGCGAAATCATGGCGAACTTGTCCCGCGTAGTAGTAGAGAAAATCGACCGCTTCGCGTACCTCAGCGATTGCATTGTTAAAGGTTTTGCCGGCTTCCCGAACCAAAATACCTAATAACGGTTGCATCTGGTTTTCCATCAATTCCGCAGCACGAACCAGAATAGCCGCCCGTTCTGATGGTGGCGTGGCAAACCAGATTGCGCCAGCCTCTGTTGCGACATCCAGCGCATGACTGACTTCCTGTTCAGTTGTTTCACGAACATGGCCGACAATATCCGCAGGTGTCGCCGGGTTAATAACCGGTTTGGCGGCCGGTAACTCACCTTGATGGTGATAATTGCCGCCCAGTAGTGGCTCGCTATGCTGTTCTTCGGTAGCAGAACTTAATAGCGCACTGGAAAGAGAAGCCAGACGATGTTCGTTGGCAAGATCCAGACCGGCTGAATTTGCGCGATCTTTGCCATACAGATTATGAGGCAGAGGAATTTTCGGATGTGGAAGACCGATTTGGCCTTCGGTTTCGGCCAGCTTCTGAACCTTTTTCACCGGATCGGCAACCAGTTCATCCAGTGGTAATGTGGTATCGGCGATACGGTTGACGAAAGAGGTGTTAGCGCCGTTCTCCAACAGACGGCGGACCAGATAAGCCAACAGTGTTTCGTGAGTGCCTACTGGCGCATAAATACGGCATGGGCGGTTTAATTTACCATCAGCGATTTTCCCGACCACTTGTTCATACAATGGTTCTCCCATGCCATGCAGACACTGAAATTCATATTGACCAGGATAATAGTTTTGGCCTGCCATATGATAAACAGCAGCTAAAGTATGGGCGTTATGGGTAGCGAACTGAGGATAAATCAGATTGGGTACTGACAATAGTTTGCGGGCGCAAGCCAGATAAGAAACGTCAGTATAAACTTTGCGGGTGTAAACTGGATAACCTTCCAGCCCATCGATTTGAGCACGTTTAATTTCGCTGTCCCAGTAAGCGCCTTTTACCAGTCGCACCATCAACCGACGGCGGCTGCGCTGCGCTAAATCAATGACCGCGTCGATAACAAAGGGGCAGCGCTTCTGATAAGCCTGAATAACGAAGCCAATGCCATTCCAGCCAGCCAGTTGTGGTTCAAAACAGAGTTTCTCCAACAGATCGAGAGAAATTTCCAGACGATCCGCTTCTTCGGCATCGATATTGATACCAACATCATATTGGCGTGCTTGTAATGTCAGGGAAAGCAGGCGTGGATATAGCTCGTCCATGACGCGTTCATATTGAGCACGGCTATAACGCGGGTGCAGAGCGGATAGCTTAATAGAAATGCCAGGTCCTTCATAAATGCCGCGGCCGTTAGATGCTTTACCGATAGCGTGAATTGCTTGTTGGTAGGAAACCATATAATTCTGAGCATCTTCCTCAGTTAAAGCGGCTTCGCCTAGCATGTCATAGGAGTAACGAAATCCTTTTTCTTCCAGCTTACGTGCGCTTGCCAGCGCTTGAGAGATGGTTTCACCGGTTACAAACTGCTCACCCATCAGGCGCATTGCCATATCTACGCCTTTACGCACTAATGGTTCGCCGCTCTTACTGATAATGCGATTCAGCGAAGTGGAGAGTTTGGCCTCGTTGTGGGTAGAAACCAGTTTGCCGGTAAATAGCAGCCCCCAGGTTGCTGCATTGACAAACATGGATGAACTTTGGCCCAGATGGGAATGCCAGTTGCCGTTGCTGATTTTGTCGCGGATCAGCGCGTCGCGAGTGGCTTTATCAGGGATACGGAGCAAGGCTTCCGCAAGACACATTAGCGCAACGCCTTCCTGAGATGAAAGCGAAAATTCCTGCAATAACCCTTGAACCAGACCTGAACGACCAATGCTGTTTTTCTGGTTACGCAATTTTTCTGCAATGCTGTAAGCCAGCTTATGAGTCGCTTGTGCCTGATCTTCTGGCAATTGCGCCTGTTGTAGCAGCATGGGAACGGCTTGTGTTTCTGGCAGGCGATAGGCCGCAGTAATTGCGGAACGTTTTACTGATTGAGGCAGGATATGTTCTGCGAAGTCGAGGAAAGGTTGATGAGAAGAATCTATTACCGTTTCTTCTGCGATTATCTTCTCTTCTTTAATATCCTGACTAGCAGAAAGTTCAGCGATCTGTTCATCATTTTCAAGACGTTCAAGATAATTAAAAATAGCTTGTTTAATCAGCCAATGTGGAGTGCGGTCAATCCGTTGCGCAGCGGCTTTAATGCGATCACGTGTGGCTTCATCAAGCTTCACGCCCATTGTTGTATTACCCATCCTTGCTCCTTAATAGGTAAGGTTTATCTAAGTTGCACGATAATATCTGACATGTTGCAACTTTGTGCAACCTTATGCAAATCGCTTGTTTTATTTTTGTGAAATTAATCTGGTTATTATAATTAGGTGGATATATTTATTTTTGTCACTTTATTTGATTGATACACATTGGTTTAATATTTTATGGCTAACATAGGGGGGTAACCCTGAAATGGTCAAAAAGTGTAATTTTTAAATCAAATAAATGTGATTCAGTAGACGTTTCTTGTAAAAAACGGCGTTAATTAGTTGTTAAATTGCCTAATGCTAATCTAGGATTCAGTGTAACTTTCTAATTGGTTACAAAAATAATTATTTCAATTTAGAATTATGGACCATTTTTAGGTGCAATCAGGTGCAACGTTCCTGAACCTGACAGGGAAAACTCTGTATACCCAGGAGAACTGCGGCTTTGCAAAACAGAGATAACACTATGGAGAACTTGCATGACAGTAAATACACCAATGCTAATCACCTTTATTGTCTACATTGCTGGAATGTTGTTGATAGGCTTTTTGGCTTATCGCTCAACCAAGAATTTTGATGATTATATTTTGGGAGGAAGGCGATTAGGTAGCGTGGTAACGGCTTTGTCTGCCGGCGCTTCGGATATGAGCGGCTGGTTACTAATGGGCTTACCTGGCGTCGTCTATTTCGCGGGGATTTCAGAGAGTTGGATAGCCATTGGCCTCTCTTTAGGCGCTTACCTGAACTGGAAATTGGTGGCAGGCAGGCTGCGAATCCAGACGGAAGTTAATAATAATGCGCTAACATTGCCGGACTATTTCACCAGTCGTTTTGACGATAGCAGTAAAATCCTACGTATTATTTCCGCGCTGGTTATTCTGACCTTCTTCACTATCTATTGTGCTTCTGGCGTGGTTGCCGGAGGATTGTTATTTGAAAGTACGTTCGGTATTAGTTACCAGAAAGCCATGTGGCTTGGTGCAGCCGCAACGATTGCCTACACTTTCTTAGGCGGCTTTTTGGCGGTGAGTTGGACAGATACGGTTCAGGCTTCATTAATGATCTTTGCGCTTATCTTGACCCCGATTATCGTTATTTTCTCTGTGGGGGGCATTGATACCTCTCTGGCTCTGATAGCAGCGAAAAGCCCAGCTTATATGGATATGTTTAAGGGGCTGAACTTTATTGCCATTATCTCGCTGTTGGGTTGGGGGTTAGGTTATTTTGGTCAGCCACACATTCTGGCGCGTTTTATGGCGGCAGATTCCCATCATACTATCCGCAAAGCTCGTCGTATCAGTATGACTTGGATGGTGTTATGTTTGGCAGGCACGATTGCTGTCGGTTTCTTCGGTATTGCTTATTTTGAAATGTATCCTGAACTGTCTGGCCCGGTTACAGCCAACCGTGAACGTATCTTTATGGAATTGGCGGTTATTCTGTTTAATCCGTGGATAGCAGGTATTTTACTATCCGCTATTTTGGCCGCGGTGATGAGTACCTTAAGCTGTCAGTTGCTGGTGTGTGCAAGTGCTTTGACGGAAGATCTTTATAAACCCTTTATCCGTAAATCTGCCAGCCAGAAAGAGTTAGTGTGGGTGGGGCGTTTCATGGTGTTGCTGGTGGCGGTTATCGCGATGGTGATAGCAACCAACCCGGACAATAAAGTACTGGCTCTGGTAAGTAATGCTTGGGCGGGATTTGGTGCTGCGTTCGGTCCGGTCGTACTGATTTCTGTTATCTGGAAACGTATGACACGTAATGGCGCATTAGCGGGAATGTTGGTCGGGGCTGTCACGGTATTGGTGTGGATGAAATACCAGTGGTTTGCGTTGTATGAAATTATTCCTGGCTTTATCTTAGCTTCTATTGCGATCGTGATTGTGAGTCTGTTGGGGCAAGCGCCGAGCAGAGCAGCGCAACAGCGTTTTATTGATGCAGAAGCGCAGTACAAGACTAAATGAGTTGAAGTAAGGTAAATTGAAATAAGGTAAAAAAGTGTGAAGGCGAAACGCCTTCACCAGACTGCCGACAAACCTCGTTTAAAATAGCGAGGTTTGTTTTTTTCATCATAAAAAATCATCGATCATTTTTCCCGGTTTTGTCTTTGCTGTGCGGGCGTCGCTTCCACATCAAAGATTTTTGGATACCCGTGATTTTCAGCAATACATCAGGAGAATGATCGGCGGTCAATATCGTCATGCTTTCACCTCTGGATATTCAGTAGTAAGCAGAGAGCAATAATCTTGATAAAACACATCATATAATGCGGCCGTTTCGGGGGTTGGAACGGTGCGGGTTTCTTCATCAAGATGAACAAAATATTGGCAAATATGGATGAGCTGCGCTTGTTTATCTTTCTCTTCTGTCAAGGAATCACACCACATAGCTTGAATAGCCGCGCCCAATGCGGCGGTTTCTTGGTGAGTGACACAAATAACAGGCGTATTCATGATATCAGCCACAATTTGTCGCCATTTTTTACTGCGAGCGCCGCCGCCGGTCAAACGGATCTCGTTAATTTCAATCCCTTGTTTGCGAAATAATTCAATACCAAAACGTAGCCCATATGTGGCGCTTTCAACTACAGCCAAAATAAAATTTTGCTGATTCATATTGCTAGTATCCAGGTTATGGATACTCGCTTTGGCATGGGGGAGTGGCGGAACACGTTCACCATTAAAAAACGGTAGCATTATCAAACCATTAGCGCCGGGTTTGCTTGGGTTCAATATGTCATTAAAAGCCTGAATATCCATATTAAATAGCTTTTGAATAGTGGTTGTCGCTGAAGTTACATTCATCGTGCAAATCAATGGCAGCCATCCATTATTAGAGGAACAGAAACCAGCGATCATTTCAGAATCAGCGACAATCGGTTTGTCAGAGTAAGTGAATAGAGTGCCAGAGGTGCCTAAACTCATGGTCGTGATGCCTGGAATGATATTGCCCGTTCCAATTGCAGCCATCATATTATCGCCCCCGCCAGACGCAACTTTGGTTGTCGGTGAAAGCCCTAACTTTTTTGCTATTTCCGGCCTTACTGTACCAATACAGGTCTCAGCAGAAACCAATTCAGGCAGTGCATGCCAAAGACGGCCATCCGGATCAATTAATTGGACAATCTGATTATCCCATTCGCGTTTACGAATATTTAGTAATCCGGTTCCTGAGGCATCGCCATATTCAGCAACTAATCTGCCTGTTAGCCAATAATTGAGATAATCATGAGGTAATAAAACGGCGTTCAGTTTTGACCATAACTCAGGATGGTATTTTTTGAACCAAAGAATTTTAGATGCGGTATAACCTGTCTGCGGCATTAACCCGATTTGTGTTAAAGCGGCTTTCGTACCACCGAGCGCATCAAGAATTTCCTGATTTTCTACCGCAGTTTCAGTGTCACACCAGAGTTTTACCGGCGCTAAAACATGACCTTCTGCATCCAGAGGAACAAAACCGTGCTGTTGGCCTGATACGGCAAGAGCGACAATTTCTGTACCAGAAATTCCTGCTTGCTTGATCGCCTGAGCAAAGGCATTTTCCAGTGCTTCTGTCCACCACTGAACTTGTTGTTCACGACGGCCGTTTGAATCGCTAATTATCGGGTGAGGCGAGCTGCCTTCACCCAAAATATGCGCTTTTTGGCTATCGACAATAATGACTTTAGTACTTTGTGTACCGCAATCGATACCAGCATAGAGCGCCATATGTTACTCCATTTCCAACATAATTTTGATGTCTGTCGGACGACCCTCCGCAGCTCGTTCGTAAGCTTGAACGCTGTCTTTAAATTTATAGGTTGCGGATAATAGAGGGGTTACCTTGAGCTTGCCAGCGCTAAGTAAACGAATAGTACGAGGGTACATATTTGCGTAGCGGAAAATCGTTTTGAATGTGATCTCTTTAGCTTGAGCAGAGACAATATCAAATGGCGCCGGATCGATAGGCATACCGACCAGCACAGCTACTCCTCCCGGTGCAATATGCTCTGAAATAGTGGCAATGACGGATTTTGCGCCACTACATTCAAAGAGAATATTGACGCCATTACCATCGGTTAATGTATTAACTTTTTCAGCAAGTACTTTGCTATTAACCGGGTGGAGACCTGGATACTGTTTTGCAATTTCTAATTTTTCATCGAACACATCACAAATAATGACGTCAGAACAACCACCGGCTAATGCAGCAAGTGCGGTAACAATTCCGATCGTGCCAGCACCAATAACTAATGCGATATCTCCTGGTTTAATTTCTGCTTTTGTGGCTGCTTGCATACCGATAGATAATGGTTCAACCATTGCGCCTTCGGCAAAACTGACATTATCCGGTAATTTGAACGTAAATGCTGCCGGGTGAATAACTCTTTCACGTAAGCAGCCGTCAATAGGGGGCGTCGCCCAGAAACGGACTTCTGGATCTAAGTTATAAATACCTGCTCGTGATTGTGGTGATTGCAGATTAGGAATTCCAGGTTCCATACAGACACGATCGCCGATTTTTAAGTGAATCACATTTTTACCTACTGCGGTGATTACACCGGATGCTTCGTGCCCGAGGATCATCGGCTTTTCGACAATAAATGGCCCAATACGCCCGTATTGGTAATAATGCACATCGCTGCCGCAAATTCCCACCGAGTGAATTTTTATTTCAACATCATTTTCACCCAGTATTTCGGGGTCTTCCCAGTCTTGAATTGAAATCTGACCTGCTTTTTCTAATACTAATGCCTTCATGATACGTCCTCTTATTTTGATGTTACCGATATCATTTATTTGGGGGGATGTTAGATCGAAAATTATTATATTTATGTGATTTAAGTTAAGGTCTTATTCAATGGTGATGTTTTGGTGTCAATGTTAAAAAGAGAATTGTTCACTTGGTCACTCTTTTTGACATGTATATTATATTGAGAAAATAATAGTTTTTTTGCAAAAGGGATATTCAACTCAAGAGTAAAGCATTTGGATATTTGAATTCGATATATACCCTTCATCTTTCAAGCTGCTGCTTTGTTGGCTGCTTTCACTCACCCCAGTCACATAGTTATCTATGCTCCTGGGGATTCGTTCACTTGCCGCCGCGCTGCAACTCGAAATCTATTAGGTATAGTGTCGTGATACGACGTTTTTTGCGTGACTGAATTGGTTTAAATGATTATATAATTATAACGTTTATTAGAGATTAAAATTGACGGTTCATCGTCCACAGAAAGCCACTTTTGAGAGTGTAGCAGTTATTGATAACATGGAATAATAAAGCACAAGAATTTTAGTCATATCACTAAAAAAGACCTGTGGAGTATTATTCCAACAGGTCATATAGATAAAATTTGAATGAGTTAGCTGTACAAACGTGTTCTACGTTTTTTTACAATTTGAAAACCGATAATTAAGATCAGAAACCAAATAGGTGTGATGATTAATGCTTGGCGGGTATCATCCCGTAAAGTGAGTAATATCAGAACAAATGCAAAAAATGCCAGACAGACCCATGACATGATAATGCCGAATGGCATTTTATAGGTTGAAGCCTTATGTAATGCCGGGCGACGTTTCCGGTAAACCAGATATGAGCTTAGGATCATACTCCAGATAAACATAAATAGAATGGCTGAAACGGTGGTTACTAGAGTAAACACATGCATAACATCAGGAATTAAATAAATCAGCACTACACCACAGGATAAACATAGACAGGTGAAAATTAATCCCGATGCAGGTACAGAACGGCGTGAAAGGCGGCCGAATTGCTGTGGCGCATCACCTTCTTTTGCTAATCCAAATAACATGCGGCTGGTGGAGAAAACACCACTGTTTGCTGAAGAGGCGGCAGAGGTTAATACCACAAAGTTCACGATACTGGCGGCTGCGGGTAAACCGATGAGAACAAATAGCTCAACAAAAGGGCTTTTGTCTGCAATGATTGAACGCCACGGTGTGACTGACATAATAATTATCAGCGCCAGCACGTAGAAGGTGATAATACGAATTGGGATGGCATTAATGGCTCTGGGAAGAGATTTCATTGGATCTTTAGTTTCTGCGGCGGCAGTCCCCACTAATTCAATGCCCACAAAGGCGAATATGGCTATCTGAAATCCAGCGAAAAATCCGCTTAACCCTTTGGGAAAGAATCCACCATCATTCCATATATTTGCCAGAGAAGCGGTATGACCGGCTGGAGATTGAAAATGCATGCTAATCAGAACAGCGCCTGTTGTGATTAAAGCGATAATGGCGACGATCTTTATCATAGCGAACCAGAATTCCATTTCCCCGAATAATTTCACTGTAGCCAAATTAAGGGAGAGCAATAGTAAAACACAGAGCAGGGATGTGAGCCATTGTGGAAAATCCGGTTGCCAATAGCTGATATAGGAAGTAATCGCGACCACATCGGCGATACCGGTAATGACCCAACAGAACCAGTAAGTCCAGCCGACGAAAAAACCAGCCCAGGGCCCGAGCAAATCGGCGGAGAAATCACTGAATGATTTATAATTCAGGTTCGAAAGCAATAGTTCACCCATTGCGCGCATTACAAAGAACAGCATGAAACCGATAATCATATAAACGAATATGATCGATGGTCCAGCGAGAGAGATTGTTTTCCCTGAGCCCATAAACAGGCCGGTGCCGATGGCGCCGCCAATAGCGATAAGTTGTATATGCCGGTTGCTTAGATGGCGTTGCAACTGCGTTTCCCCGGTTTTAGCGGAAAGTGAAGTGTGTATATTTTCTGCCATAGTATATAGTATCCAATATTTTCTTAGGTAAATTGTTACGGCTCTTTAAGTGGCCTTATATATGATGATGTTTGCGAAAAATATTGTGACACAGATTACTATAGTAATAACAGTCTGATCTCACTTTAAAAACAAATTGGTTACAATTTAACTTGTTAATGCTGTTGGAATTGAGTATGAATTATTCGTTCAGGAAAAAATGGTCATAATATATTGACGACAGCTTTGTATAGGGGAATAATTACGCACATTGGGTTGTTAGCTCAGTCGGCAGAGCAGTTGACTCTTAATCAATTGGTCCGGGGTTCGAACCCCCGACAACCCACCAATCAAATTAATGAATTGTGAAGATTTTACTGACAACTTATTTTTCTGTGTAACTTATTCATGTCATAATCATATCAGGTCTGATTTAGTATTATCTGCATCTTCTTAAGATGATTTGGCGATAAATACACATATCTTCTGAATTTCGCTTTTAGTGGTTGTTTCTTGTTTTATATTGTTAATAGAAATAAAAATCAAAAAAAATTGCCAATAAAAATATATCTAAATCATATATATTCAACATTTGAAAATTATTTTTCTTTCATCCCTTAAATTTCTTTCTATGATTTTTTCTGATAATGCTCACTGGGCTTATTCGAAATATTTATGACGATTTAATCTTTCGAAAAATCACCAAAATTGTCAATTAAATAGAATATTCAACCTTGGTGATGATACATTACTCATTGATTAAGTTAGAAACGATAGCCGACAGTTATATTAAAACCGTTAGTAGATAAGTGATCTTTCTCATTTCCGTCTTTAATACTAAAACGACTACCCTCATAACCGGCAGTAATTGAGGTGTTGGTTGTTGGGTTGATAATAAAACCCGTTCCCCAACCTAAAGTGTTTTTGCTTGTTGATTCCTTTTCGATTTCTCCACCACTATAGTGGGCAGTAGATTTATCATTTATTCTGGACAGTCCGAGTTGTCCATATAAACTAATGTAGTCATTAATTCTATAGGTTGGGCCAATCATTAAAGAATAGTACTTTAAATCATCCCTTGTATAATATTCTGTTTCTTTTTCATCTCCTTTAGCAAAGGTAAATGATGATAATATCCCCCATTGATCATCAAGCTCATATCGGTAACTTAATATTGCACCATTTAGTGCACTTGCACCTTGTGGTTTCACGTAGGCGTATCCGATAGAAGCTGTATGTTGCTCTGCTTGAGCAGGCAAAGTTATCGCAGATACAGAAAAGATAACTCCACAGCTTAATAACAATTTTCTTAATAACAACTTTTGCATTTCATTACACTCTATATACTTCATACTTCTAAAATAAACGACTTTATAACTCATTTAAACGATTTGCTTATCAGCAGTTGTGATGAATATCATAACTTACACTATTAGTATATGTTTTTTGATTAAACTTAGATGTTCTTTTCAAATAATTACATTATTACTGGTTTTTTAAGGATAGAAATAGTGATATAAAAATCCCAGTAAAAATGTGAAAATAATAAGTGGTTGTTGCGGTCGATAGATATTATCTCTACTGTTGCAATATTTATTCATTACCAAGGAATTAAGATTAATTTAATAAGGCTGGACTTTTGTAGAAGGTGAAGTTCAGACTTTATCATTCTGTCTGTTTGATACTGATTCTACACCTTACTTAGCTGGGCTAGGGAATGCATCAATGTATACCCGTTATCTTTCAAGTTGCCTCTTTGTTGGTTGCACTCACTCACCCCGGTCACATAGTTATCTATGCTCCCGGGGATTCGCTCCCTTGCCGTCGCGATTATAGGGTATATCTGATTGTGAAAAGTATAATTTAATTGTTCTGAGCATATAAGCTTGCCAAGGATCACCGGCTTGATATGGTCAAAAACAAGATAGTAGTACGGTAGAATCCGGCGTTAAATTTCTGTGGCGACTAACTATCGCCACTTAAAGCAGGGTAGGTTTGTTATATCTGTTAATGGTTGGCTATATTTTTATTCGTCTATAGTTGATTTTAGCCATTGGATAAAGGCATTGACTTTCTCATTCTGTTGTTGAGGCAGGGTACAGGTATAGTAATACTGTTTGCATAATACTTCAGTGTTGGGAAAGGGGGCGACTAATTCATTGTTTTCAATTTTTTCCCAAATCATATTTTTTCTGCCCATTGCAACACCCGCATGATGTATTGCGGCAACGGCGGCTAAATCGGAACGATCAAAGACAATACACTTGTGTGATGGTTCCAGCGTAATGTTGAAATGTTCTGCCCAAGTATTCCACTCTTTGGTATCGGAATCATAGCTCCATGCTTGTTTATCATGTAATAGCGTGCAGTATTGTAGATTATCGATATTTCCCATTAGGTTATGCTTTTTGGCATATTGTGGGCTACAGACCGGGGTAATATACTCACTCATCAGATATTGATGTGATAACTCGTTGGATATAATATCATCAAAATAAATCGCAAGATCGATACCATAACCGCGGAAATTGACATTTTCGTTACCGACCAAGATGTTCAGGTTAATGGATGGATATAGTTGATTAAAATCAGCCAATTTAGGCACTAGCCAGCATTGAGTAAAGGTCGGGCGGGAGTAAATAGTCAGATTACCCGACAACTCCTGATTTTTTATTTCTAGAATTTCCTGATTTAGATGCTCCAGCGTCGATTTAATTGTCCAAAATAAACGCTTTCCTTCACAGGTTAATTCAATTTTTCTGTGAAAACGTTGGAAGAGTTTGAATCCCAACTCTTGTTCCAGAGAACTGATTCGATGGCTGACCGCACTGGCAGTGATAGCTAATTCGTCAGCGGCTAGGACAAAAGAACAGTGGCGAGCGGCTATCTCAAATGTATGCAGTTTTGATAACTGGCTTCCATTGAGTAACTTATTTACAACCATGAAATTATCATCTGTGTACATATTTATAGTGTTTCTAGTTCATCGGCGAAGGATAATACAACCGTATCATTAAGGCGGTGTGTTTCAGATAGTTTTAGTGATTTAAATCGCAAATAAAGTGAAAATTTTGATCGGTATCACTGAATTGGCTCAATCTGATTCATGCATGGCTATGTATTAATCATTTGTCAAAAATTGAATATTCATATTCAATAATGAAAATTCGTATGACGAACAGAGGCTAACCGTGGGGAATGATTAAGTGGATTCACAACCTTGGGTGATTGGTACGTTACTTACAAGTATTGTGTTAATCGTATTTACGATAATTAAATTAAAAATTCACCCTTTTCTCGCGCTATTGTTAGCCAGTTTTTATGTCGGTGTCTTAATGGGAATGAACCCTGTTGAAATGGTGAGCGCCATTCAAAGGGGAATTGGGGATACGTTAGGTTTTTTGGCCGTAGTGATTGGTCTGGGAACCATTCTTGGTAAGATGATGGAGATATCCGGCGCGGCAGAGCGTATCGGTATCACATTGCAAAAATGCCGGTGGCTGTCACCCGACACCATTATGGTACTCATTGGTCTGGTTTGTGGTATTACGTTGTTTGTTGAAGTAGGGGTGGTCTTGTTAATTCCGCTGGCGTTTTCTATTGCCAGGAAAACCAATACGTCACTGCTGAAATTAGCGATCCCATTATGTACAGCATTGATGGCGGTTCATTGTATTGTTCCTCCACACCCGGCCGCATTATTTGTGACGAATAAACTGGGTGCGGATATTGGTTCGGTGATTGTTTATGGGCTGATAGTTGGTCTATTTGCAGCTTTGGTGGGTGGTCCGTTATTTCAGAAATTTCTCGGTAGCCGTCTGCCTTTTAAATCGGTTCCGGCTGAATTTTCTGAAATTGCAGTGCGTAAAGAAGAGGATTTACCCTCTTTAGGCATGACATTGTTTACGGTGTTATTGCCAATTGGGTTAATGTTGATTAAAACGGTTGTTGAATTAAATATAGAAAAAGGCGCCACGTTTTATACAGTGCTGGAATTTATTGGTAATCCTATTACAGCCATGTTCATTGCCGCGTTTGTTGCCTATTACACCTTGGGCATCAAGCAAAATATGGGAATGAGCACGCTGTTGACGAAAACAGAAGATTGTTTCTCCTCCATCGCCAATATTTTATTGATTATCGGCGCGGGCGGAGCATTTAATAGTGTTTTAAAAGTAAGCGGCCTTAGTGATACGTTGGCCGTTATTTTGTCAAATTTGGATATGCACCCAATTCTTTTGTCTTGGTTGGTTGCCATTATTTTGCATGCGGCGGTTGGTTCAGCAACAGTTGCAATGATGGGGGCAACAGCGATTGTTTCGCCTATGTTGCCGTTATATCCAGATATTAGCCCTGAAATCATTACATTAGCAATTGGTTCTGGTGCTATCGGCTGTACTATTGTGACTGATTCACTGTTTTGGTTGGTTAAGCAATATTGCGGAGCAACGCTCAGTGAAACTTTTAAGTACTACACAACCGCAACGTTTATTGCGTCTGTGGTTGCGTTGGTTGGGACGTTTCTTCTTTCTACCATTGTGTAATTTCTACCATTGTGTAAATAGAAAGAAGTCGCAGCTCAGCTTGAAAAATAAGAATAAGACGTGCGAAGTGTCAATACCAGGGAAGCCTGTAAAACAGGCAGCTTTTATAGCTAAAATAATAAACAAAATAAACATTAACGTAGTAATCGAAATAAGGGGAAGATAAAAGATAAACAAAATATGATGTGCTGATATATTGTAGGAAGTTGTGGTAAACATAACATATTGAATATAATAAAAATTCTAATAATTAAAAAAGCAAGAGTTGTTTTAATACCCTATGGATTTCAAGATGCATCGAGACGGCAAGGGAGTGAATCCCCGGGAGCATAGCGGACTATATGACCGGGGTGAGCGAGCGCAGCCAATAAAGAGGCAACTTGAAAGATAACGGGTATATACCAGGGAAACACTTATCTTGGGTTAACACATACATGAAAAGTACTGAAATTCAACAATTACTAAATGAACATCCGTTAGTAAAAAATTTAATGGAATTAGAGGAAATCTTTTGGTTTAACCCTTGTAACACCACCTTTAAAGAGGGATTGCCTTTTGTCGGTTTGGACGCTGATGATATGAGGGATGCTGAAGCACGCCTGGATCGTTTTGCGCCTTATTTACGTAAAGCTTTCCCGGAAACTGCCGTCACACATGGCATTATTGAATCAGAAATAGTGGCTATTCCAACGATGCGGAAAACACTGGAGCAATATTACGGTGTGAGTATTACAGGGAGGATTCTGCTTAAAAAAGATAGCCATTTACCAATTTCAGGTTCAATTAAAGCCCGTGGTGGCATTTATGAAGTATTAACTCACGCGGAAAAGTTGGCATTACAGGCGGGGTTGCTTTCTGAAAACGATGATTACAGCAAACTGTTTTCGGAAGAATTTAAACGGTTCTTTAATCAATACAGCATTGCTGTAGGTTCTACCGGTAATTTGGGGCTGTCCATTGGTATTGTCAGTGCGAAACTGGGTTTTAATGTCAGTGTGCATATGTCTGCCGATGCTCGTGAATGGAAGAAGCAAAAGCTACGTTCGCATGGGGTCAATGTCGTGGAACACGAACTGGATTATGGGGTAGCCGTAGCCAGAGGGCGTAAAGAAGCTGAATTTGATCCTAACTGTTTCTTTATCGACGACGAAAACTCTCAAACGTTGTTTCTGGGATATTCTGTCGCAGGAGGACGGGTAAAGGCGCAGTTTGAGCAGATGAATATTGTAGTTGATGAAGATCACCCATTATTCGTTTATTTGCCGTGTGGCGTTGGTGGCGGTCCCGGTGGTGTTGCATTTGGACTGAAATTGGCTTTTGGTGATCATGTGCACTGCATTTTTGCTGAACCTACCCATTCTCCCAGTATGTTGTTGGGGGTATATACTGGTTTGCATGACAATATTTGTGTACAGGACATCGGTATCGACAATATCACCGCTGCTGATGGTCTTGCGGTAGGCAGGGCTTCTGGCTTTGTTGGGCGTGCGATGGAACGTTTGCTGGATGGGTTTTATACTATTCAAGATCAGGAAATGTATAATCTGTTGGGGTTACTGAATCGCGATGAGGGTATCCGGTTAGAGCCTTCGGCATTAGCAGGGATGGCGGGTCCTGCTCGTGTGAGTGGAAACCGTGATTACCTGAGTAATAAGAATCTTTCAGTAGAAAAGATGAAACAAGCTACGCATTTGGTTTGGGCAACTGGCGGTGGTATGGTGCCCGATGATGAAATGACAAAATATTTGGCGACAGCCAAAATCTAATAGTGTCTTTCACAGGAGCAATCCGGTTGTCAGCATCTGGTTTCCAGGCTATTACTGAAAAATGCTTTGATTTGGTTTCTTACTTTGAAAAGTCATTTCTTTAATGCTTTTCAAGTGATATTCCCGCCAGCCGTTGGCGGGAATATATCAGTACATTTGTTACTGACATTAAGTATTTTTGTAATTAAATGAATGTGGCCCTGAGTATTTCCACAACGGTTCCCAATAGGATTTAATGAAAGCTTTTACCGCATCTTCTCCCTCAATGAGATAGTTGAACTCCGAAAGATAGCCCGGATAGAGATTATCAGAACCAACCACGTATAGTTCATCATCAATTATTGTGACTTTTGCATGATTCCCCGGAGCAGGGGGAACTTTGGGATATACCGGACCACTTGCTTTAATTAAGGAGCGGAATGGGCGTCCTATAGCACCTTCCTGTGGAGGTCTTTCAAAAAGAGACGGTTCTTTTAGCGTAGAAGTATAAGAACTTTCCTCCGCGGCAGGCCATTTGTATGTAGTACCTTCAATCGAAAGAGCTTCAGGGACTTTGTCTGTAAAGAAAAAAGGGGCAACTTCTATTCTTTTCAGTGCGGCTTGCCTGATTCCATGCGGATCTTTCAGCTTCTCATTGGTGTGCTCATCATGTGTCAAATAGTATTGAAATAATTCAAACGTTCTTCTGGCGCCAGAACCAAAAGAATATTGATCGCCAGCAGCACCGGCTGCTGCATCAAGTGGCGATACAACAATTTGAACTTCCAGTTTGGGGTTGGCAAGTAATGCTTCGATCAACCATCGGCACACATGATGATCTCGCCACTGTTTTTTCCATGCACTGACAAGATCTTGTTGGGACATGCGAATTTTTCTCTTTGCATTCTTTATTATAAACTCTTTCATTATTTCAGAGCCTTTTCTGTAATCTGTTCGCATATCAGGCCCTGCCCAATATTTACCTACGGATAATATCCTGCTTGCTTTCTTATATTCTGGGTCTTTAGGTGGATTTTTTCGGTATTCTTCTTTTTTTCTGTTTATATATTCAGTAATGTGCCTTCTTTTTAATGGATCTTCTGGCTTTCCTACAATACCATTTGCATTAACCCATTTATTTTCATTTATATCAAAGAATTCTTTAGTTAAGAGATCTGTATTAGCCTTCCACATTTTATTTAAAAATAATTGTGAGCTTAATGATGCCGATCCTATAACTTTAACAGAGACATCATGAACTGGAGGGTAATTTTTAAACAGATCCATATTTAAATTATGGCCGCCGACAAATGACTCAATTCCATCAACTGCGATAATTTTTGTATGATTCCATGTCATTCTGGTATCAGCTTCTGGAAACATTTCCTCTGGCAGCACTTTCTTCTCTAATGATACTTTAAGTCCGTCTACTATCCTGTAAAACCGACCGATCCATATTTCAGGTATACACTCCCAATGATCTCTCCTTGCTTGAATTAATTTAATAATATCATCCTTCAATGCCAGATATTCAGGAGTACCTTCAAAGTATGAATCCACACCGTTTAACAAAGATGTCGGTGTTTGAGCGAATAAGAACCTTATCTGGGTTCTGTCCCTCCTGTTTATTTTTTTGGTAAATGCGCGATCAATAGCTGATAGGATAACTTTTCTCCACTCTGCATCCGGAGCATTTAAGGAGGAAATATCACAGCGATAACGCATGTTTTCCAGAATGCTTACAATAGCATCTTCAAATTCCGCTTCTCTTTTAATAGCCTGGGGCATTATCTCCTTTCCAAAAGGAAACCCCCATATTTTTGGAGTATCAAATATTTTTACATAGTTGACTCCACTTGTTTTATGAAAGTAACCGTCCAGTTTTTTGTGTAAACCATCCAATAAATTCATATAGTTATCCTCCGGCAACAATTTTTTTACATATCAACCAACCGCCTCTAGCATCAGGCAAGCTATTTATAATCATAACCAATTTTTGAGGATGGGTGGTTAAAAAAGATAAAATCGGGCTTACGCATTTTCAAACGTAGGTTATTGCATGTATCCATTAAAGGATGTTTCAAGGCTGAGTGTTGTTTGGTTTTTTAAATTGCAATATGCGACAAAATGTTGCATTTTATGCAGATGCGTTTTATATCGCATGTAGTACAAAATCCCAGAGGGCAAACTAAACTATGGCTATCAGTATACGTTTGGACGATGATTTCGTGAATGATGTAAAAATTCATGCAGAAGCTTCAAGCAGAAGCGTGCCTAAGCAAATTGAGCATTGGGCTAAGATTGGCCGCATTGCGGAGGATAACCCTGATTTGCCGTACTCTTTTATCCTTGATTCTTTACTGGCAAAAAGCGAAGTCAATAGCGGTAAGGTGTCGCGTTATGTCAGAAGGACAAGAAGATCCAAAGATTGATGTTTATGAAACAAGACGTTTCTCTAAGGCATTATCTAAGTTATCTGAGGATCTTCTTACGATAGTAGAAGATGAGATTGATAGAATAATTGATAACCCTGAAATCGGTGAGCAGAAGAAAGGCGATTTAAGTTTCCTTCGAGTTCATAAATTTCAGTTAAATAACCAGTTAACATTGCTTGGTTATTGTTGGGTTGAAGGGAAAATAGAGTTATACCTGCTGAACTTTGGCTCTCATGAAAATTTTTATCAGGAACAAAAGCGACATAGAAAAGCGGACTTAAAACTCATTGGATAGGGGTTCTAAAGAGCGTTTCAAGGCTGCGTGTTACGTAGCCTTTTTTAATACCACTCATTTATTCACTTAAGTTAAAGGCTACAAGTGACCTATGCCACTTTCAAACAAAATAATTCTTGCGTCATAGCATTAAGCTTGCTGGTATCTGGTGATGTGCTTGTTGATGATTTGCAACGAAGTGCATTTGTTAATCCAGATGAGAGAAAAAATATGCCTACACTTTTTGATCCAATTAGGATTGGTGATCTCGACTTGCCAAATCGCATTATTATGGCTCCTTTGACACGTAATCGTGCAGTAGGAGAAGGGCGTGTCCCTAATGCGCTGATGGCGGAGTACTATGCTCAGCGTGCTTCTGCTGGTTTGATTATCAGTGAAGCGACTTCAGTAACCCCACAGGGAGTTGGCTACGAGAATACGCCGGGTATTTGGTCGGATGAACAAGTTGCTGGTTGGCGATTGGTCACGGATGCTGTGCATGCTGTCGGTGGGCGTATTTTTATACAGCTTTGGCATGTGGGGCGGATATCGGACCCTATTTTCCTTGATGGAGAACGGCCGGTGGCGCCAAGTGCAATTGCGGCTGATGGACATGTCAGCTTATTACGCCCAAAACGTCCTTTTGTGGTTCCGCGGGCGCTTGAACTTGATGAAATTCCCGGCATTGTCGAAGCATTCAAACGCGGAGCGGAAAATGCGAAAGCGGCGGGGTTTGATGGAGTAGAAATACATGGCGCCAATGGATATTTGCTTGATCAATTCTTGCAAGATAATGCTAATCTGCGCACAGATCAGTACGGAGGTTCAGTTGAAAATCGGGCTCGGTTGCTGTTGGAAGTGACAGACGCTTGTATTTCAGTTTGGGGATCATCACGTGTTGGTATGCATTTGTCCCCACGTGGTGGTCATTACTCTATGGCGGATTCCAATCCTGTGGCGACGTTTGGATATGTAGCGCGTGAGCTAGGTAAACGTGGTATTGCTTTTATCTTCTCGCGTGATTCCGTCGTTGATGGTGACTTAAGCAAGGTGATAAAAGAAGCCTTTGGGTCAACCTACATTGCTAACGAGGAGTTAACTAAGGAAAGTGCTGAGCAAGTTCTTACTGACGGCAGGGCTGATGCCGTGGCTTTTGGTCAGTTGTTCATCTCTAATCCAGACTTACCTTACCGATTGTTGGTTGAAGCGCCATTTAATGAACAACAACCGGAAACTTTTATGGTTCCTGGTGCAATAGGCTATACTGATTATCCAGCGCTTACCTAGGTAAGGGGATATCTTACCCACAATGGATAGCCTAACATGAAAGATGTTCGAATTGTTTTCCGGGGATGTTAATTTAAAGCTCTAACGGCGTTTTGTGGTTGAACGTCCCAAGATATCCGGCCGGCTCATTTTATAAGAGCCGGTCATATTTCATTGCAGGATAATTTGAAGGAGAATAATAATGTCAGATTCATTAAGTGTCTCTATTGTTCGCCGTTTTTATGACTCTATGGGTGATATTGATGTTCTTCGCCAGATCATGGCGAGTGATATTATTTGGGATGTTACTCAAGGATCTCGATATGGCGGCGTTTATGAAGGGATTGAAGATATATTAAATAATTTCTTTGTGCCATTTTCAAATGATGTAGATGAGTTTGTGGTAGACAGTTCTGAATATTTTGAGTCAGATGATCATGTTATTGTGCTGGGTAATTATTTGGGACGGGTAAAGCGTGGCAAACGATTCATTGCTCGTTTCGTTCATATATGGACAGTGCGGGATGGACAATTAGTTAAATTACAACAAACTGCTGATACGCTTCAAATTGAGCGTGCTCATGCAGATTATTCTATTCGGTAACGTCGGTTATATGCTTGCAATATTAACTGAGCCAAATAATAGCATGTGGTAGCAAAACGGGAGGAGTAGGAATGTTAATCAGACAAGTTAACATTCTGAATTTCATTTCTTGTTATGTGACGAAATTAGTGACATATTACGCGGCCTTTTTGTTCATATTTTGCTATTCTTCCATAACATCCTTAAGGTATACAGGATCTTCCAGTGCCAACATCTACCCGTTTTGTTTTGCATTCTCAGGTGTGTGTTTTGCTGACGCAGTAAGCGCGAGGAGACTGACTTCAGGTTGTTAACCATCACACTTACTGCCTTTAAAATCGCGCAAATCTGTATTCCATTTTCGCAAACCCACAACAGCTGCAAATAGCGGAGGGCTAGTGTTACCAACCCTCATATAACATCAGTCAATGTTGTTCAGTACGGGTGTTTGTTGAAGCAATTATAGATGATTGCCTTTTATTTCAACATCTGTGCAGATTGAAAGCGCACTGTTTTACCATCCGGTAAAATTGCCAAAGTACTAAAAGCAGCAATCTCTCTATTTTCAAGACTCACTGGCTGCTGACTAAAATTGGCAATGATGCGGGTTCCATCGGCGAACAAGGTTTGTTGCACGCTCCCATCCGCGTTTAACCAGCGAAACTCTGTCAGTGCTTGGTCATACAGTTTTTGATGGAGTGGACGGAAAAAGGCGTCGAGTGATTTCAGATAACTAATGCGTTTGCTCGCCGTATCCAGACTTAAATTGAGCAAAGGAGGCACATTGTAAAGCTGCTGCATCAGTTCAGTTACCACACGTATCTCTTTAAATTTCAGACTATCTACTGTCCAGTGATGTGTCGTCACAACACTGTCATGAAATGCTGCCTGAAACAGTGGCAAACGTGTACGGGGATTGAAATATAACTTCTGATAGCGTGGTTTGATCGAGCTGGTTTTAAAGAAGAAAGCAGGTTGATAATCCGGGTACCACTTTCCGAGGAAATAAGGAGAATTTTGGTTTTTACGCATATCAGCATCATGCCAGCCAAAACCTGTGGTCTGCATACCGTGAGCAAAAGTCACACTGGCATTACTCACAGCACCACCCACTTCCGAACCAACGACAACACCTTGAGATTGAGCGATCCAAGCCATACCTTCAATTCGATTTTTCGCATCCTGTGCTTGGGAAGTCGGTTTGGACGGATCATAATCGTCAAAAACCATTCCTGTGCCGTCCACATCCAAAAACCAGCTATTGTAATGATTAATGGCTTGGATATGAGGTATCCGTTGTTCCATCAGTGGACGCACGCATGTTGGATTGGTATATACCCCTTCGCCCTGAAAACCGGCTTTACGTTTGCCATTTTCCAGCATGATGCCGCAGCGTAAAAAAGTGGCCTGCCCAAGTTGGGCTGATAGCCAGCTCGGATTAATATTGCCATCAGGTAAAGCAGTATCGTAAGAATCATAGGGCCCAATAAGATAACCCGCTTTCTTGGCTGCGTTTATGCCAGCCGGGCTTGCAAAGCCTGCTGTCCATTGTGGTAAACCTAGCCAAAGCTTTCCGAGCCCCGCTTTTTGTAGCAGATCGATCATTTTGGGCGAGTTACTGTCTCCCCAGGTTTCTGGAGGATTAAGGGCTTTCCCCAGTGTATTGCTCACGATCTCCCGGCGTTTTTCAAACTGAGTAACGTCTTGACCCGGCGCCATCTGAATCAACGTATCGTTGATGCTATCAATGAGTACTCGCTGCAAATATATACTTCGAGTAAGGTTGGCGTCGAGTACGGCTTTCGCTGCTTCTCCTTTGAGCCAACTGGCAGGGATGAGCTTCTGTAGCACTCGCCACTCTTTTACATCCTGAGGTACGATAAGTCGCTCCCCCCACAAATACACGTGGCTGGCGCCAATTAGACGATTGCCGTCTTTAGCCGCTGCCAGCTTGGATTTAAGTGGCACAAATTCACCACGGGCTTGTAGCCATTTTCGGTATTGCTTAGCTGGTGAAAGCCAATCGGCATCATTAAGTGCAATCTGTACTTCATAGGGTTGGGTAGGATCAAGGCGTGTAAACTGATGCGTTGCTGCCATGCCTATGCCGTTGGCGTCAGGGGTAAACGTTAATACATTATTAAAGGGGTTGGCAAATAGCACGGAAATCACATGGCTACCATAATCAAAACCCGCTACTGGCAAGCTGAGATCCTCAGTTGTGTTGATCCCGCTATATTCATTCGGTAGTACCTGCCGCCAGTCTTTATCCTGTGCCGGAATGGCGTATCCTTCATGAAGAGGCAGCAACAGTGTTTTGGCGCCAGAAGACAATACAGGCCATTGTAACTGACCTGTTGTAGTCCGTTTAAACGACATTATCAGCGTGTCACCGTGCAGTCTGGCATTGACGTGTGTATCTCCATTCCATTGCCATTGCGCGTTGATGTTGGAATTATCTTGTTCGAGTTGAACAACGTGTTTAGAGGGTTGCGCCAGCGATAAGGGGAGTACTTGACCAGAAGGTAAAATGGCACGGGTGGAAAGCGTTTGCGGATCAATCTCAATCTGCCAGTGGGTATTACTTAAGGTAAGTGCATGAGCTAGCGGTGTGATGATAAGAAAACATACAGGAATAAGTCTCATAAAATAACAGATACCAAGTAATGGAAAAGGAGCAAAATTATACTGCGCGGAAGGTAAATATATCTGCAACCTGTGCCAGATTTACTACGCACTTTGTCTAGGTTCGAACTTATACGAAAATAGGTGGTATTGGTTGTTTTGATATTTTGCTTCATCTTCACCTGGTTGATTGAGCAATTTTATCAGCAACTTTCCGGTGTCCCTGCCTATTTGGGGATAATCAATGCGAATTGATGTCAGTGTTGGCTGTGTGTGGTCACAGTTATCTGAACCTTCCAGGCAAGCAACAGCCAAATCAGCGGGTATTTTAAGTAGGCGCCGCTGGCATTCAAATATGACGCCTAAGGCAATCACTTCATGACTGCAAATAACACCTTCCAGTTCAGGTTGACGTAATAACATCTCAGTAATTGCCTGGCGACCAAATTGCATGCTGGCAGTATCCGAGGTAGTGATATTTTGGTCGGCATGTTGATAGTGATGCAACATGGCTTTATGCCAGCCATTAATTTGCTGATTGCGTAAACGGCTGTCCATTTGGGCGCCAATATAACCGATATGCTTGCGGCCATTATTTAACATATGTTCAGTCAACGTATAGGCGGCCGCAGAAAAATCGGTTGCTATATTAATTGCCGTCTGCTGTTGATGGGAACCTGCAACATTAATAATGGGAATATTGATATGAGAAATATTACTGTAGGTTTTATCTGCCAATTGCGAGCTGAAAATCACCAGTGCCGCTGCATTGCTTTGCAGTAGTGTCATGATAATTTTGTCTTCTTTATTATGGTCATATTCATGACAGCCAAGTAAAACTTGAAAGGCATGTTTATTCAGTACTTGTTGCAGTGACTGTATAAATGTAGCGCTGGCTTTATCTGTCAGTGAGGGCACAAGCACCGCGATAATATTACTTTGACCGGAAGCAAGTACGCCGGCAGCGCCATTTGGGATATATCCCAATTCCTGTATGGCTTGTTCAATTTTTTCTCGTAATTTATCCGATACCATTTCTGGTGTTCTCAATGCGCGTGAAACTGTCATTGAACCGACACCGGCATACTTAGCAACATCTTGTAATGTTACCCGCCCTGTATTACGGCGTTTTCGTGTCTTTCTCATCAAAATATTTTTCTGTTTTTTTAATTAACGGCTATGAATTTGACGTTGGGATTCTACCTGATCTCAGGCAATTCGTGGGAAAAAACCATGAATGTACTTTCGCTTTTTGGTGAATTAATCAGATAACAAATGATAGCGCTATCACAATAATGAGTTACGATCATAGATAGCGCTATCATTTGTGACTAATATCACTGGCAGAGGACGGAAGACAGAAGACAGAAGACAGAAGACGGAAGACGGAAGACGGAAGACAGAGGACGGAAGGTAAGCGGAATGGGATTTTTATCGGGGGAAATTGATGCTTAAGACGTTACTTACCCAAGATGTGATCCAAGTGATCCCGGATATTGAAAATTGGCGCGAAGCAATCGCGGTTGCTTGTCAGCCTTTGGTGGAAAATGGCGCCATTTCTTCTTGTTATATTGATGCTATTTATCGTTCCCATGAGGTAATTGGTCCCTATTATGTTGTCGGCCCGGGAATTGCTATGCCGCATGCCAGACCGGAGGAAGGGGTTAACGAATTAGCTTTAGCATTAACTGTGATTAGTAAAGGAGTGGAGTTTGGTTCTGATGAAAATGATCCAGTTAAGTTGTTGATTGTCTTAGCAGCAACTGACAGCAATAGTCATATTGAAGTGATCGCTCAGCTTGCTGAGCTGTTTGATAATCAGCAAGATGTCGCATTGCTGATGAGTGCCAAAAGTAAAGAAGAGATTCTTACCGTGATCAACAAGTATTAAGTCGTTATTTTTTGCTATGGGGAAATAGTATGAAAATCACTGTCGTTTGCGGACATGGGTTAGGTACCAGCTTGATGATGGAAATGAGTATTAAAAATATTCTGAGAGAGATGGGAATCGATGCCAGTGTTGATCATGTCGATCTGGGGTCAGCAAAGGCAACTCAAAGCGACATTTTTGTCGGTACTAAAGATATTGCGGAACAACTCGTTGTTCAGGCAGTCGAGGGCAAAATTGTTGCGCTGGACAATATGGTGGATAAATCGGCAATGAAAGTACGTCTGTCCGTGGCATTAGTAGAGCTTGGCGCATTGTAATCGGGAGGACATCATGGAATTTTTCCATTTTTTGATGAGTGTCCTATCAGAACCTGCGATTTTGGTTGGTCTTATCGCGCTTATTGGTTTGATCGTGCAAAAGAAACCGGTGACTGAATGTATCAAAGGCACGATAAAAACCATTATGGGATTTTTGATCCTGGGGGCAGGGGCTGGATTAGTCGTCTCTTCATTAGGGGGTTTTGCTGAAATTTTCCAACACGCTTTTGGTATTCAAGGAGTAGTACCAAACAACGAAGCAATTGTTTCCATTGCGCAAAAAAGTTTTGGTAAAGAAATGGCAATGATCATGCTCTTTGCTATGGTGATTAATATTTTGATTGCACGTTTTACCCCGTGGAAATTTATCTTTCTGACTGGGCACCACACATTATTTATGTCCATGATGGTCGCGGTGATTCTTGCGACCGCCGGGATCAAAGGCACGATGCTAGTGGCTATTGGTTCTGTGGTTGTCGGTGTTGCTATGGTTTTTTTCCCGGCGATTGCCCATCCATATATGAAGAAAATAACAGGTTCCGACGACGTTGCGATTGGGCATTTTTCCACGCTTTCCTATGTTCTATCTGGTTTTATTGGCAGCAAACTGGGAAATAAAGCGTATTCAACGGAAGAAATGAATGTTCCGAAAAGTTTGCTGTTTCTGCGTGATACACCGGTTGCTATCTCTTTTACGATGGCGATTATTTTCATGATCAGTTGCTTATTCGCTGGTGGTGATTTTGTGAGAGAAGTTAGTGGTGGGAAAAATGGATTTATGTTCTCGCTAATGCAATCTATTACCTTTGCCGCGGGTGTATACATTATTCTGCAAGGTGTGAGGATGGTCATTTCAGAAATCGTTCCGGCGTTTAAAGGGATTTCTGATAAATTGGTGCCAAATGCTAAACCAGCGTTAGATTGCCCGGTTGTCTTCCCTTACGCGCCTAATGCAGTATTAGTCGGGTTCTTGAGCAGTTTTGTGGCTGGTGTTATTGGTATGTTTATACTGTATGCACTAGGTATGACGGTCATTATTCCCGGCGTTGTGCCACACTTCTTTGTTGGTGCTGCCGCCGGGGTTTTTGGTAATGCGACAGGGGGGCGTAGAGGCGCTATTCTCGGGGCTTTTGCTCAGGGCTTTCTGATCACTTTCTTACCCGTGTTCCTGTTACCCGTTTTGGGGGATATAGGTATTGCCAACACGACATTCAGCGATGCTGACTTTGGCGCATTGGGCATTCTATTAGGTATTATTGTTCGTTGATTGTGGAGTATCTGGATCTTGGCATTGAAACAGGGTTATAAACACCCTGTCTCTTGCCAAAATGTTGATGTAAACCATTTGACCATGATAAGGCATCGATCAATGCTCATGAGAATCTCTTGGTTTCATCGTTTTTTATATAAAGTCTTCAACAGAAATAAGAAAGTAAATTTTCAAAAAAATGATTATTTAGTCACGTTTTTAGCCCTTTATTTTAATTTGTTAAATTGTTATCCATATATCAGTTAGGGGGAATCTAAGCAAAATTCAGGTTAATTAAACAGGTCAGAGAGAAATATGTAGTAATGAAATCGATTATTTATAGCAAAATATGGCCTATGGATTGAAGGTATTTGGGGGGAATATAAAGGTCATAATTATTCTCTTTGCAAAGTATTCTTAGTTCAATTGCTGAGTTAACTGATAGTTTCTCATAGATACTTTCGAAATATTTTTCCACGGTGCGATATGAAATTTTCATTTCGTCAGCGATATATCTATTGCTAATGCCACGGCAGAATAGAAAAATGACTATCCATTCTTTCTCTTTTAATACCTTGTTAGGTTGTTGAAATCGGATTGATATAGGAATATTGTTCTCCATATAATGAGATACGGTAAAGTTATGTATTTCTCTGGCGTGAGAAATTATGCCAATACACTGCTTATTTTCATCCATTAATGGATATTTATCACAGAAATAGGATGTAGCTTGTTCGTTTTTGGCTTGAGGGAAAGTGCTAAGAGATGATATCCGTTGCATACCCTGCAATACCTTATGATCATGTTCCTCAAAAAGATGAGCAAATTGATTAACTGGTGAAGGTAATTCTTTATCGGTATACCCAATAACATCAAAACCTTCAGGTAGCTTATTAGCTTTAATGAACATTTTATTTGCATAAATAAAGCGGAACTCTTTATCTTTTACAAACCACGGTTCTGAGCTTTTATCCCACATATTAGTTAATTGAGGAGTAATAAAAGGGACTTTTTTACATCCTGATTGACTCATATTTGACCTTTATAACATTATTACCTTAT
>NZ_JAZGJN010000272.1:0-59197 GCF_038085095.1 Photorhabdus sp. P32
CATCATAGCCTATAAAAATGCTAAATAAGAAACCTTATTATGAATATTTTATAGATAAATGAACATATTCTAGCGGAAGTATTTATGACAAGATTTATCTAATAAATTATAACTACTGGTTTTTATTTAAATTATATACATCCATTATGATTTCATCATATTAGTGTGTTTCATATCACATTTTCATTTTATTTTAATTATAAATTGGATTGTAATGTGATAATTTTTTTAAATAGACTAGGCACTAAAAATATTAATTCTTCATGACTTATAAAAATGCCTGATAAGAAACCTTTTCCTGAGCCTTTTATCGTACCTGAATGGATATATCTGGGTGTAAATGTTCCTGACCAGGTTGTTATTATTATTGGAGATGATCCATCTTCATTTCAATTCGGAGCTGAGCTACGTGACGGACGATTAAAACACGATAGAAATAAAAATAACATTCGTTCGCAGCGCACGAGCACTGCCAGAAGCAGGCTATTACACTTATGCTGTCTTCTTCCCGATTGTACCCCGAGATAAAGCTGGCCTGAGAATTATGCCCAATGCCAATGTTTCTACCCCACAGATGCAGGATTTCTGCAATAAGGTCAGAGAAGTCTGTCATAAATACCGCCAGCCAGACACAACAGACACTAAACCCGAAATTATAATTCTACCAGTAGAGGAAACATGATGACTATTTGGACATTGAAACAAATTGTTGCACTAGCACAAGCAAATTCACCGCTTTACAGAGAACTTTACGCTGATCTAAGTCCTGAAAGCGCCACTCTGTTGGATCTGCCGGTCCTTTCTCATGAAAGATTAATGGAAATTGTTCACAACAAAGATGCCATCCGTTTCTTTAATACCGATACGAGCGCAGGCATTATCTATCAATCCTCTGCCACAACGGGGAAACCTAAAGCTACGCTGTTTGGGCGAGATGAATGGCAGACTGCAATGAAGATGCTAGCAAACTATTATTGGAAGTTTGGTTTCATAAAAGACGGAGATATCATCGCAAATCTGTGTGTGGACAATAGTGCTTCCTTTATGTTTGTTCACGGTACCATCGAACAGTTTCCGGGACGCTGTAGCGAATTACCACTTGGCTCTGATCAGCCTTTCGACTATCTCATCAGTACTTGGCAGAAGTTTTCGGCAAATGTCCTGACTGGTATCAACTCTATCTTTCTTGGCCTTGCACATCATCTACAAAGCCAAGGAATAACTGCACCTGAGGTAAAACGCATCTTATGTACGGGAGAGCTGTTTTATGGCAAACAAGCTGAACTTATTCAGGCTGCGTTCCCTGAAGCCGTTATTATCCCATTTATATATGCCACAACTGAGACTGGCCTGATTGGCCTACAGAAACATGGCTTCTCTCTGAACGAATTTTGCGTCTGTCCGCAAACATGCATCCTGGAAATTGTCGATCCAGTCACGAAGGAGGTCATTGAAGAACCGGGACAAACAGGGCTTGCTGTGGTGACCAGCCTGCTCCGTACTGCGGCACCGGCCATCCGCGTCGAGGTCGGAGATTACGCAGAATGGATCGATCCACCGGGACATGAAGATCGTAAGTTCAGTATTCATGGAAGACGCTACCTAAAACAATATCCTTTCGGCAATACGTTTATTACGGAAACCGACATCTATAAGCTGATTAAAGACATAGAAAACGAGCTACCTTTACTCAAGTTGTGTCTCGAAATTTATGATGACAAGGCTACGATTGTCGTTTCCTGTATGAATCACGATAAAAACCATATCGATCCTAGCACCGTTATTCACGAGTCTGTTAACCGGCTTTTCCCTCATGCAAAACTGCCACAACACTATCTAAGCATTGAACTTGTTCCTTTTTCTCGTTTTATGGATGGGATAAGACGTAAGGGAAGATTTATTACCGACTTACGTACACAGTAACGCTTCATAAACAGGATCTTTAGCAACAACCTGTTATTTTAGATAGAAAAAAGGCTTTATTTATGATCTGATAATTGTCGCCAAACAAAAGACCGAGATCAGAGAATAAAGCCGATGACAATTATCTCCACAAAACCTCAGTTAATACAATTCTTCAGTGACACTTTTCTTGAAAAAACCGCCCGCAATGAGGTACTGGATTTCATCTGTCGGCGTGGTCGATTCGAATTTCGGGTCATCCAGCGTTGGTTTGCACAGGAAAAGCGCTTCTGTTTTTGGCTCACCAAGTTACAGAAAAAGAGCTGGTTGATAGGAAGCTTCCCGAAGATAAAGATCCACCAGAGAAAAGAACCGAGATCAATTACTTTTTCAAAATGAGCAACTATCTGGAACATGTCACTATGTGTGGTTTGATGCCTTACTCATTTATGTATCCCCTCTGACGACTCGGGAAAACGCCCTTAACCATTTCTGGCCTACTGTCCGGCATATTATTGGCAAGGATATCCTAAAACCACATACATTATTCTGGCTTGCAATGTGTAAAGCCCTAGAACTAATGCCTTATAAAAAGCTTTATGTGTCAGGTCACCTCTTAGGCAGTGATGGCCGCAAAATGAGCAAATCGCTCGGCAATGGGGTTACTCCTTTTTCAGCCGCTGAGAAATACAGTACTAACGTTCTGCGTTTCGTTCTGGTGCGTGAAGTGCCCTTCGGCTCTGATGGCATTATTAGTGAAGCGGTTATCGAAAATCGTCTTGAAAAAGACTTGTCTAATGATCTTGGAAACTTGGTTTCTCGTATACTTTCTATGTTAGGTCTTTACTGTAGCAGCCAAGTGCCAATCAATATAACGCCAAGCACCAAAGAGCGGGAAATTATCGCCTTTCCAAAATCAAAACTTAATGCTCGCTGTTCATTTTCCCTGCGTTGTCATGATCAACGCAGGGTGTAAGTTGGTCCCTGGTAATCAGATCATCTCTGTACTTCAAAATAACTCATGAAACTTCATTATTTCTGTGCTAACTCACGCTCTCTGCGGTGATATGGCCTCCTAATATTCCTTGATAGATTGTCCTGTCAGGAGGAGATTGGGAACAATTTGTAGTACTGAATCACCGACGCTTTATCTGGATAAACGAGGTACCACCGCCTAAAATGAAAGACGTGTCGATTCCTAACAATATTCTGGAGGATGAATACAGAAAGTTGTCACTAAAATGTATTCATACAAAACACTATGACCCAAGATCATAAACTACAAGTCGAAGCTATTAGATGCGGTACGGTGATTGACCATATCCCGGCTCAGGTCGGCTTCAAACTACTCTCTCTGTTTAAGCTAACTGAAACCGATCAACGCATTACCATCGGCCTGAATTTGCCTTCCAATCGACTAGGTAAAAAAGATCTCATCAAAATCGAAAATACATTCCTGACAGAACAACAAGCTAACCAGCTTGCTATGTATGCGCCGAATGCAACGGTGAACTGTATTGAAAACTATGAAGTTGTGAAGAAACTCCCCATTAATTTGCCTGAGTGTATTGATAGCGTATTGGTCTGCCCTAACAGCAACTGCATCAGCCACAATGAACCCGTAGAAAGCAGTTTCCGAGTTAAAGTGACAGCAGAAGATGTGGTGCTAACCTGCAAATATTGCGAGAAAGAGTTTGATCGCAATGTCGTGATACTCAACGATTAACCCTCCCATGCCAGTTGCTGAGGCAGAAGCGGACACTATAATAGTACCTTGATGAAATATTCATTTATACCCTATGGATTTCAAGATGCATCGCGACGGCAAGGGAGCGAATCCCCGGGAGCATAGCAAACTATGTGATCGGGGTGAGTGAGTGCAGCCAACAAAAAGGCAACTTGAAAGATAACGGGTATAGTTATCACATTAACAGGAGAACCTATGTCATACGAGATTAATACCAATAAAGCCCCCGCTGCAATTGGTCCCTATGTTCAGGGGGTTGATCTAGGCAATATGGTCATCACTTCCGGCCAGATCCCAGTCAATCCCGAAACAGGTGACGTCGCAGAAGATATCGCCGCTCAAGCTCGTCAATCACTGGAAAATGTTAAAGCTATCGTTGAGAAAGCAGGTCTCACTGTAAGTGACATTGTTAAAACAACGGTCTTCGTTAAAGACCTGAATGACTTCGGTACCGTTAACGCAACTTATGAAGCATTCTTCAAAGAACACAATGCATCTTTCCCAGCACGTTCTTGCGTTGAAGTAGCTCGTCTGCCGAAAGACGTTAAAATCGAAATCGAAGCAATCGCAATTCGTAAATAATCTCTAGCCTGTTTTCTACACTCCCTTGGTTGATTACTGACCAAGGGATTCTACTTTTCACCGGACCTTAACCTTAAATATAGGTCTCCATTCTTTGTTTCAGATCAAATGAGATAGTGATTATTTCACTTCAATTTACTATATATTGTGCTTAAATATAAAAACAACCCCATATATAGCCTCATTCATCTTTAAGTTGAATATCAAAACGAGAATGCTTTGCCTTTTTGGATAACATTCTCAAGGAGTCATATTGTGAAAACTGTTGTGATAAAACGGGACGGTCGCCAAGTACCATTTGATGAAACACGTATCAGAGATGCCGTAAAACGGGCCGCTTCTGCCATTGGCATAACGGATGATGAGTACTGTATCCGAGCTGCATCCACGGTAACGCAATTAATGGCTGACTACAGGCAAGTTGATGTACAAAATATTCAGAACGCAGTAGAAAAACAATTGATAGCAGACAATCATGAACACCTTGCCCACCGCTATATGCAATATCGTCACGACAGGGATACTGTCCGAGAATTACACAGCCGACTTAATCAAGAAATCAGTGGGTTAGTTGAACAGAGTAACGTGTCCCTGCTCAATGAGAATGCCAATAAAGACAGTAAAGTGATTCCAACTCAACGGGATCTATTAGCCGGGATTGTTGCCAAACATTATGCCAAACAACATATTCTGCCCCGTAATGTGGTATTGGCTCACGAAAGAGGCGAAATCCACTATCATGATCTCGACTACTCCCCCTTTTTCCCAATGTTCAACTGTATGCTAATCGACCTGAAAGGCATGCTAACCGATGGGTTCAAAATGGGTAATGCTGAAATAGAACCGCCAAAATCCATTTCAACCGCAACGGCAGTAACGGCACAAATTATCGCTCAGGTTGCCAGCCATATTTATGGCGGTACCACTATCAACCATATAGATGAAGTATTGGCCCCTTTCGTTAAAGCCAGCTATGAAAAACACTTGGCAATTGCCGAACAGTGGGATATCAGCGATAAAAAATCTTACGCCGAAGCACGAACAGAAAAAGAGTGTTACGACGCTTTCCAATCACTGGAATATGAAGTTAATACCCTGCATACCGCCAATGGGCAGACTCCTTTTGTCACTTTTGGTTTTGGTTTGGGGATGTCAAAAGAGTCCCGCCTAATCCAGCAATCTATTCTGCGTAACCGCATTGCTGGTTTGGGTAAGAACCACAAAACAGCGGTATTCCCCAAACTGGTATTTGCTATCCGTGATGGCCTGAATCACAAACTCGGTGATCCTAACTACGATATCAAGCAATTGGCTCTCAAATGTGCCAGCAAGCGCATGTATCCTGATATTCTTAACTATGATCAAGTGGTTAAAGTCACAGGTTCCTTTAAAACTCCAATGGGATGTCGCAGTTTCCTCGGTGTTTATGAAGAAAAAGGTGAACAAATTCATGAAGGGCGCAATAACTTAGGGGTTATCAGTTTAAACCTGCCTCGGATTGCTATCGAAGCCAAAGGAGATGAAAAACATTTCTGGCAATTACTAGACAAACGTCTGGCACTAGCAAAACAAGCACTCATGACCCGAATCGCCCGCCTGGAAAGCGTCAAAGCACGCGTTGCACCAATCCTTTATATGGAAGGCGCCTGCGGGGTTCGCTTAAAAGCCGATGATAATATCGCTGAAATCTTTAAGCATGGCCGGGCTTCTATCTCTCTGGGCTATATTGGTATTCATGAGACCATTAACGCATTGCACGGCAATCAGGTTCATCTATTTGATGATCAACAATTACGTGTAAAAGCACTCTCAATTGTTGATCATCTGCGAAAAGCCACTGATCAATGGAAAAAAGAAACAGGTTATGGTTTCAGTTTATACAGCACGCCAAGTGAAAATCTCTGTGACCGTTTCTGCCGCCTTGATACCGCAGAGTTTGGTGTGATTGAAGGCGTGACAGATAAAGGCTATTACACCAACAGTTTTCATCTCGACGTTGAAAAGAAGGTCAATCCTTATGACAAATTGGATTTTGAAGCCCCTTATCCACCACTCACAAATGGCGGTTTTATCTGTTACGGCGAATATCCTAATCTGCAACATAATCTGAAAGCACTGGAAGATGTATGGGATTACAGCTACTCACGTGTCCCTTATTACGGTACCAATACCCCCATCGACGAGTGTTATGACTGTGGATTCACCGGTGAATTCTCCTGTACCAGCAAAGGGTTTACTTGTCCACGTTGTGGCAATCATGAACCTTCCAGAGTATCAGTCATCCGCCGCGTCTGTGGTTATCTGGGAAGCCCCGATGCCCGTCCATTCAATGCGGGCAAACAAGAAGAGGTGAAACGCAGAGTAAAACATCTGGCAAATGGGCAATTAGGTTAATAAAGGCAGGCTGACAAAGTGAATTACCACCAATACTACCCTGTTGATGTAGTCAACGGCCCCGGAACCCGCTGCACACTATTTGTCGCCGGGTGCGAACATCAATGCCCCGGTTGTTATAACAAAAGTACCTGGCGGGTGAATTCCGGCCAACCATTTACGCAGGAGATGGAAGACCATGTAATTTTTGATTTACAGGACAAGCGCATTAAACGACAAGGACTATCTTTATCTGGCGGCGATCCCCTACACCCACACAATTCACCCGCGATCCTGAAATTGGTAAAACGGGTTAAAACAGAGTGCTCAGACAAGGACATTTGGCTTTGGACAGGTTATCTGCTAAGAGAACTTAGCGAAATTCAACGGGAAATTGTTAGCTATATAGATGTGCTAGTGGATGGCAAATTTATACAAGATCTTTATGACCCCGGTTTACTATGGCGTGGTAGCCGCAACCAGATTATTCATAAATTAAGATAATTTTATCGCTGCCAGCAGATTTTCTTACCAAATCCAAGCGTATTATCAGTCATCTTTATTTCACTGAGATCCAGTTGCCAAATAGGAGTTTTAACAGCAATTGCCACAGGAAAACGACGGCAATAACGTGCTCTGGCAGCTTTATCTTTTTCGCCCTCAAGACGAATGACTTTCCCTTTGAACTGAACGCCTTTTATCTGTGCAATATTTCGAATCTGCCCGGCAATAGTTCCAGCAACTTGCGGGTTTATCTGCATCATTTCACCGTGGCGAGTATGAAGTTCAGTCATAAACCAGAAAGCGATCTCATCGGCATTGAAAACATAGAAGCAACTTGCACACCAAATATTATCACCGGTGGCTGTACAAAGCGTCAGGACATGCTGTCTTGCAAGGTATCTGTGGATAATCTGAAAGTTTTCAGTGGCGTTCACTCTCTCTCCAATAGCAGGATTTTATCTGCCTGGAATTCCAGAACCACGCCGGGATAAACATCATCCTACGGCGTGTTCTGATATCTCCTGACAGAGCCAGGGTTCAGTATGCTCTACTATAAATTAGTTATAGATTTCAGCAACACCTGATAATTGATTCTTACCGCCAGCAGAGATAATGCGGAAAGAAGACGCCCCTGCTTTGTCAGCTTTTTTGGACAATTCGGCACTTAGGGTTTCCAAAGTATCAGCCCCCGTTACAGAAACTACACCAACTTTAGGAGAGGAAGAGGTTTGAACTTCTTTTGCCGCCATACTGCCAAAAGAGATAGCACTTAAAGCTAAAGCAACAGCGATATATTTTACGTTTTTCATACTATGATCCTTGATCAATTTTTAGTGGAATGAGTTACTCTCTGTGATATGGATCATAGTATGCTCTAAAGGCCGGAATAAAAATTAGCAATTATTGCTATTCTATTTCAATTTTTTTGAATAAAAAATACAACGTATCGCAAATTGATATATAACGGGATTTATAAAACTGTTATATTATAATAACTTAGACTAAATTATTCAGAAAAATGATATAGAAAAACGTTCGAGTAAAATATAGATATCAAAAATAGAAAATTCAGAAAAAAATTATATGACTGAAAATCAATGGGTTCTTTACTTACTGAAAACAAAATCAGGCATGCTTTACACCGGGATAACAACAAATATTCACCGCCGTTTTGCACAACATGAAAACGGAAAAGGAGCAAAATCACTGAGGGGGAAAGGGCCGTTACAGCTAGTTTTCAGTAGTCATGCCGGAGACCGCTCCAATGCATCACGTCTGGAATATCAAGTAAAACAATTAAGTAAACAGCAGAAAGAGAGGCTGGTTATTTGCCAGCCCGTCTGTATAGCAGAATATTTAGCATCAATTAGAAACTGCCAAAGTGCGAGGAGTAAGTAACCAGTCCCTGATGATCAGCCAAAAAACTATCAGCTAATTCATATACCTGAAAATAAGATTCATACGTCGGCCACTGGCAATGCAACTGGTGCTCACTGGCAAGCGTAAAACCAAACCGACGATAATAGTGTGGATCACCTAAGACTACGACAACACCATAACCAAATTCATTCAGGCTATCCAACCCTTCATACACCAGCTTTTCACCAATCCCCTGCCGACGATATTCTTCAGCAACAGCTAATGGCGCCAAACCAACCCATTGGTGATCTTCACCATTAATATCCACCGGACTAAAAGCCACGTAACCGATTACCTGGCCTTCGTCATCTGTGGCAACCACGCCTAACGTCAATAATCCATCTTCCCGCAATTGTTGGACCAATTCCGCTTCTGCCGGGGTATCAAAAGATTTCCGTAATAACCGATCTATTCCCGCTGCATCTACCGGAATTTCTACCCTGATCAACATGATAATCGCGCAGGATCGTACTGATCCACGCCCTCCAGCAAACTCTCTTTTATATATTCAGCCAATTGCAATAAACCTGCATGAAGAGCAGAAAGCATGAATCTGAACGCTATTGCATCTACCCAATTTTTAACATTCCCACCTAACTCTTTACGGGCAGTTATTAAAATCAGATCATCGGCTTCGTCACTGAAACTAACCTCTTCCTGCTTATACTGGTTGACAACTAAATAACTATCACAAATGGCAGTAAACCAGCGCAGAGTAAGATTGTGGATTTTTCCTAACACAGCTCAGACTCCTTACTTGATAAAGTAACTTAGCTATTTAGCCAAAATATATCGGCCTTCCCCGATCCTACATCAAGAATCCAATACAGACCTAACTGTAAATTTTACCTTTTAATTATTAGGGTAATATCTGACTATAAACTGCGCTAAATCAAAACATCTCATCGCTCGGTCAATTACAATTACTAATCATTTATTATTTTATTCCGGTATTTTATATGGAGAAACTTTGTCTTACAAAAAATTTATTTACATGGCAAAGTTTTTGTAGATAACAAGCAGATACCCATCAATATCAGCTCAGAATATGATATCGCCGCTTGTCGTTTTTTGATCTAAGGCGGAAATAAAAATTCATATAAACATACAGTTATAGAAAAAAATGTAAACATAAGTTGCATACTAAAATTAAAATTTACACATACTGATTATAGCCGATTGCAAACTTTTGGCTTAATGTATGACATAAGTCCATACGTATTTCCTAAGTTATTTAGAGAGATAACGCTAAAAAGCACGTATAGACTTCATATAAGATTTGCTTTTGGATTGATTATCCTCGGGCTTAATTGTCACGAATGTATATAGTTTAATCTTTATACAAAAAATAGGAATGATGTATGGAAGGCCAAGATATTTATTCAAAATTTATTGGTAAGAGGATAAAGCTATGGATGGATGAACGCTTCCCGCTACAAAATGCGCCGCTTTTCTTTATCTTTTATATCATCAGCTATTCCGTAGCTTTTTATTCAATAGGAGAAAATCCAGTTTTATCATGGGAGATCCTGCTCGGTTGCTTGATGTCCTTCTCCTATTTTTTACTATTACGGATATTTGATGAGCATAAAGATTATCAACTGGATTGTGAACATCATCCACAGCGAATTTTACAACGCGGTATTATTACGCTGAAAAATCTACGAGTACTTGGTATCTGCTGTATCGCATTGCAATTAGGCGGAAGTCTACTTTTAGATCGGGGAATTGGTTCAGTTACTTTTGCCTGGCTGTTAGTCTTCATCTGGACCTGTCTTATGGGGAAAGAGTTCTTCATCGGTGAATGGTTAAACCAACACCTTACTTGGTACGCTATTTCCCATATGCTAGTAATGCCGCTCATTATCTGGTGGTTGGGCAACATCGCCAGCCCTGACCTCAAACTGACTTTTCCAATATGGGTTTTAATGGGGTTATGCTTTTTCTCTGGATTTAGTTTTGAAATTACACGCAAATGTAAAGGCCCAGACGAAGAACGCCAGGAAATACCAACTTATTCATCTATTTTCGGCAGAAAAGGAGCCGTCGCTATTATCGCAGCGTTACTCACTGTAATGCTGGCGTTACAAGTTTGGCTAATCAATATCACCACTGATGGTATAGCGTTATGGGCGTTAATTATCTTGGTCGTTTGTTATGTATTGTGTCTATGGCAATTAGGCAAATTCCTCTATAACCCCACCATCCAAAATCGCAAACGCGATGAAGCTGTCGTGGGAATATTCATGGTGCTAGGTTATTCCGTTTGCACTGCCAGCATCTTAATAAAGCTTGGGTTTGCTTAGGCATTAAAGGAA
Organism: Photorhabdus sp. P32; assembly: GCF_038085095.1. Taxonomy (NCBI): domain Bacteria; kingdom Pseudomonadati; phylum Pseudomonadota; class Gammaproteobacteria; order Enterobacterales; family Morganellaceae; genus Photorhabdus; species Photorhabdus sp. P32. The sequence continues at coordinate 10,846 of NZ_JAZGJN010000272.1, forward strand.
ATACAATTATGTTGCAAAAAATTCTCCAATCATATGTACGTGATGCTTCAGATAATACCACTGCTCACATAGAAAACTGTGCGCGAAGTTCTATTCTAGAATTATCACGCGACATATTCAGCATTAAACACCAAGAAGCAACCCAAACAAAATTATTGCCCCGCCGCCACCTCTATACCTATACCGAGGAAGCTCGGCAAAAACGTCTGGATTATTTAGCAAAACACACCGGACATACATTGGAACACGTGGCAGAGACACATTTGGATGCAACGAAATTAACAAAAACCATTGAGGGATTTATCGGTTCAATAGAAATCCCTGTGGGAATTGCCGGCCCCATCTTGATAAAGGGGCAATATGCTCAAGGGGTATATTATGCGCCACTTGCCACCACAGAAGGCGCTTTAATTGCATCAATATCCCGTGGTTCCTCGGCCATTATGCAATCAGGGGGGACAACTGCGCGTGTACTTGGTCAACGTATGATACGTGCCCCTCGTTTCGAATTTTACAGCGTCTCGCACAGTATTATGTTCAGTGATTGGATCAACGAACATATCAGCGAACTACGGAATGAAATTGGACGCCATTCTAAACATGCACAATTGTTGGAAATAAAACCACAAATCATCGGACGCAGCGTCCATCTGCAATTTATCTATAATACAGCAGCAGCGGCAGGTCAAAATATGACCACCATCTGCACCTGGTATGCATGTCAGTGGGTCCAACAACAGTTAGCCAAAATGGCGTTTATACCACTGCGTCACTTTATGATCGATGGTAATACTTCGGGCGATAAAAAAGTCGCTTATCAATCTTTCATCGAAGGACGTGGAACGCGTGTCGCGGCCGAAGTTTACCTAAATGCTGAATCCTGTCAGCAAATATTGCGGGTCACTCCACAACAACTCGTCGCGGCTTATCACCATATCTGCGAGGGAGCGATCGCCTCAGGGATGGTCGGCGTAAATATTAATGCCGCAAATGTCATCGCCGGGATGTTTACCGCTCTAGGGCAGGACATCGCCTGTGTACATGAATCTTCAGTCGCCCATTTACACATGACATTAACTGCCGACAATCGCGTCTATTGCAGTGTCACACTACCCTCTTTGATCGTTGGCACCATCGGCGGCGGAACCTATTTACCACATCAACGTGAATGCTTGAACATGTTGGGCTGCGCCGATGAAAACGGCACTGCCCGCCTGGCTGAGATCATCGCCAGCTATTGCCTGGCCCTTGATATTTCAACACTGTCAGCGATTGCTGCGGATGAGTTTGCTCAATCGCATGAAAAACTTGGTCGCCACCGTCCTGCACCCACTAGCAACATTGTTCCGAACACCCCGCAGGAACTTGATTTGTCATTTTTCCAACAAGCAAGTTTTAACCCTGTTTTACAAGGCGCCCATTTGACCACAATCAAACCCAAGTTTTCTGGCAATGATGAACACAGCATGCTGACACATCTGAGTTCGAATTATGCGGAACGTTTAATTGGTCTATTTCCTTTTTCTATGACGACATCCGCACAGCATGATTTACCCGTGATGCTGAAACTGAAACCCTTGGGGACGGAAGTTGTCAAGATGGTGCTGGATATCGCCAAACACTGTTCTCCTGAGTTGTTTGCTGTTTTCCAAAATTTTGCACATCAGCTTGAATTTAACCAAAGCCATAACCGTGAATTGGCTATTATGAATCAGCAAGATCCACGGTTGATGCGCTATATTCCCGTTATCTACGGTGTGATCGAAAACGAAGCAACCGGAACTTATGCCCTGATTGAAGAATTGCTCCACGATATGGTGTTAATGAACAATATTAATTTGGAAACACCTTGGGAGCAGCGCCACCTTGAAGCCGCCATCCGAGGAGCCGCCGATATTCATTCTATCTGGTTGGGACGAGAAGAAGAGCTCACGTGGAAATTCCCACAACTGCAAATTCCGAATGCCGATACGGTTTCCCAAATGAAGCCCTTGTGGCAAAAACTAGGCAATTTTGTCCACCAAACATTCCCTGAGTTATTCACCGCCGAAGAAGAGAAAGATTTCCAGTACTGGGTAGACAATGCCGCCACCTGGTGGGAAGAAATCGAACAGATGCCAAGGACATTGATCCACGGTGATTTCAACCCACGCAATATTGCCTTCCGGCAACAGGAAACCGGATTACGTTTATGCGCTTGGGATTGGGAGTTGTCTACTGTGCATCTACCACAACGCGACCTGGCAGAACTTCTGGCCTTTAGCTTAGACCAACAAAGCGATGCGGATAAGGTGGCCTATTATATTGAACTACATCGGGTTGAGCTTGAGCAAAAATCGGGGTTCTCTCTTGATCCAATAAATTGGCGTCGTGGCTATGAATTAGCGCTGCGTGATTTATGGATGAGAAGGATCCCGCTTTATATGATGGCACACAATGTTGTTGGTTATCCATTTATGGAGCGCACAATGAAAACTCTCCGCTGGCTTATTTCATTGACACGGAATCAATAATCAACCGAATAAACTATTTAATTTTACTCTTCCTCTAAAATAAGGGTGCAGCAATAGCTTGTAATACATTCATATCTTATTGATCTATTCACGCCAACAATATTACGTGCAAATAAGACCATGATGTAAGCAAAGTATACTATTGCTGCATTGGTGGAATAATATGAAATATCTCTACACTCAAGATAACGCTATTGAATTGGCGGAACATTCCTTAGGTGGCAAAGCGGCTAATTTATTATGGCTTACGCAAAATGGTTTTCCTGTACCTAATTATTGGGTCATCAGCAGCGAAGTACTCAATAGCCTACTCATCAAAGATACATTTGCCAGCAACATCATAGAACAGTTGGCTACCGTACCAGATGATATCAATCAGGAAAAACTTGATGCTATTGCTGCGCCATTGCGTCAGTGGATACAGTCGATTCCATTGCCTACTGAATTAGAAGAAGAATTGGCTCTCTTATCAGAGAATCACCCAGATACATTTTTCGCTGTTCGCTCATCAGCCATTGGCGAGGACGCCGCCAATGCCTCTTTTGCCGGGCAGATGGACAGTTACCTATTTCAGCGGGGTAAATCCGCACTTGCGAATAGCTTACGTGCTGTGATGGCCTCAGCTTTTAACACGCGTGCATTACAATATCGCCTACACAAACGGCTACCGATGGGCAATATAAGTAGTGCTGTCATCATTCAGAACATGGTTGCCGGTGAGGTCTCTGGCGTCATGTTTACTGCACACCCAGTCACGGGCAGCAGGCAACATTGCCTAATCTCATCCGCCTGGGGCGCCGGCGAAGGTGTGGTTTCCGGCGAATGCGATACCGACGAATTCTCAGTTCATCTCACCACATCTGAGATTGAACGCCATATCACACAAAAAGAGACAACAACTGTTTTCGATACCGCTAATGGCAGCGGTACAGTAACAATACCCGTCGAGGAAGAAAAACAGTGGCAGCCGACCTTACTCGATAATGAAATCTATGCATTACGAAATATTGGCAAAAAAATCGCGGCAGCACGCGGATGCCCACAAGATATCGAATGGACGATTCAAAACCATAAAATCTTTATTCTACAGACCCGACCAATAACCCGATTGCCACGTCTGGATGATAAAAGCGAACGCCATATTATCTTCGATAATTCCAATATTCAGGAATCTTATTGTGGAATAACAACACCACTGACTTTTTCTTTTGCTCGCGCCGGTTATGCCACCGTTTATGAACAGACAATACGTGCCTTAGGTTGCTCGGATAAACAAGTTAACCAACATCGCTCCATGTTGGAAAATATGCTCGGTTTAATTAAAGGCAGGATCTATTACAACATCAACAATTGGTATAAAGGGCTATTATTACTCCCCTCTTTCCAAACCAATAAAAAAGATATGGAAAGAATGATGGGGCTGGAAGACCCGGTTGATTTTGTTGAGGATAAGACACTGTCACTGGGCGATAAAATAAAGAAACTGCCAAAAATGGGGTGGGCGCTTCTGCGCCTGTTATATGCCTTTAGGACGATGGATCAACGGGCAGAACTATTTTTAGAGCAGTTCAAATGGCATGCCGCCGCCATAAAACAAACAGAACCGCATAATTGTAACAGCGGCCAACTGATCGAGAAATTGAAATATCTGGATGAACATCTGCTACGGCGCTGGACGACGCCAATTTTGAACGACTTCTACGTGATGATGTTTAACGGCCGGGTAAATCGTGGGCTAATTGCTGCCGGTATTGAAAATTCATCCGCATTACTAGGTGATCTTCTCTCTGGAGATGAAGATATTGAAAGCACCCAACCAACCAAAGTGCTGCTAAAGATGTGCCAATATGTACGCCAACACCCTGAGTTGCGCAATCTATTGACCCACGGTGATGCTCGTACCCTGCTGACCCAAGTACGCCAACTCGATGAATCATTCCACCAGCAATGCATCGATTATATTAAAAAATATGGCGATCGCACGATGGGTGAATTGAAGCTGGAAACCATCACGCTAAAACAAGATCCCAGTTTTCTATTTCTGATACTAAAAAACTACCTTGCTATCGATACTCTCACGCCAGAAACCCTATCTAGCCGGGAAAGAAAATTACGCACTCAGGCCGAAAATACGGCATTTCAACAAATACACGAGCGATTTGGCTCCAGACGTATGAACGCCTTCAAAAAGAATTTGCAGAAATTGCGTCAGGCGATACGCCACCGGGAAAATATGCGTTTCACCCGGACCCGTATGTTTGGACTATACCGGGATATTTTCCTACAACTTGGTCAAGCCTATGCTCTAGAAGGTATTCTCGCTGAACCCCGTGATATTTTTTACCTCACGTTAGAGGAGATCTACAGTAGCTACGAAGGAACAGCAATACAAACCCAACTTAAGCCTTTAGTTGCTATACGCAAGCAAGAATATGCCAACTACGAAACCGAGGATGAACCCGCTCATCACCTTTTCATTAAAGGCTCACTGTATCAGCAGCAAGATTACAGCTATCCCTATCGGGAAAAACAGGCTCTAACTGATAGCAACGTGCTACAAGGCATAGGTTGCTACCCGGGACAGGTTGAAACAACTATCCGATTAATTAAAAACCCACAAGATGAAATGTCGCTGGCGGGTCAGATCCTGTGTACTGTGCGTACCGATCCCGGTTGGGCGCCGTTATTCCCTACAGCGGGCGGATTACTAATCGAACGTGGTTCCACACTTTCACATTCCGCTGTTGTTGCTCGTGAACTGGGAATCCCCGCCATCGTCGGTATTCCCGCCGTCACACAAATTTTGAAAGATGGCGATCGAGTACGCATGGATGGCGCAACTGGGAGCGTTATTCGTTTGCACGACACCACCACAGAAGAACTGACATCAAGGAGTGAACATGTCTAATATCTTCATGGGAGAATGGTCTCCGGCCAATCCACTGCCCGAAGGTTTTCTTGACCTCCCACCAATTATTTATCGCGACTGGCCGCTCTGGCCCGGCGAAGATCGGGAAAAAGTGCAACAACAGTTCAGCCCGAAGAATTCCTGGTTTGATCACAGCAAAGCTTGGATTGGCTGTATTCCGGGGAAAGCCCGCCTTGCTGGCTTTTTAGTACCTCATCTGGTTGATGGCCGCTCTGCCGCATTTTTCGGTTTTTGGGAAACTGATCATGACATAGCAAGCAACATCATGCTGTTTAGCGCCCTAGAACAATGGGCCAAGGAAAATGGCGCGCTCAATCTGTACGGGCCGATTAACTTTTCAACCTTCGGGCATTATCGCGTTCGGCTTGATCATTTTGATGTGCCCCCCTTTGAGCACGAGCCTTATAACCCTCCTTACTATCCCCTTTTATTGGAAGGATTAGGCTTTGAAACTCGCTATCGCTATACCTCGCTATTCGACGATACCCAAGCAATAGCAGTCAACTTTCAACAGGCTCATCAACGCGCACAAAAACTTCCTGATGTTCAAGCAACATTATTGCCATTAACAACAGAATTATGGATGCAAGAGCAAGTTAAACTTTATTCTTTTATCGACTCGGTGTTTGGTGAGAATTTCGCTTATACCACGCCATCTTGGTCAGCATTTCAACAGCACTGTGGTGAGGAGTTTATTAAACCTTTTTGCCGTTACCCTGCATCATTTCTGGCTAAAACTCCTGGTGGCGAAATTGCCGGGTTAATTTTGAGTCTGTCAGTCCTGCAAAAAGGTCAGCCCGCTATCGGGCTGTTAAAAACTGTGGCAGTCGCACCGCAATACCGGGGCAGTCGGTTATACAGCACGCTGTATTGCTCATTTGAACAGAGCGCCAAACGGATTCACCCCCGTCTGGGAGGAGTCCTAATGCGTGAAGATAATACCTCGCTCAAGACCGCAGGACGGCTTTTCAACACACCGGCTGCCACCAAACATCAATACGCGCTTTACTACAGGAGGATCGCATGACAAATATTTGTCAGCCCATTGTCGATGTAGCCCAAAAACATCCTGAGCATCTAGCGCTACAAGCGCCACATTCACTGGATCACGGTAGAGGTTTAAGCTTTCAGGAATTTTTTTCTCATGCCTCCCATTTCCAGCATCAGTTAACCCAAGCCGGGTTCGTCGCGGGCGATCGCTTATTGGTGATTATTCAACCAGGCTTAGTACTTTATCCATTGCTTATCGCCATTCTGGGGCTAGGGCTAGTTCCAGTTATGCTTGAGCGCGGGCTTTCCAAAAAGCAACTGAGGGAGATACTGCGCCGCAGTAAATTATCGGCGGTGATCACTCAACCTACGTTAGGAAAATTCTGGTTTCTGATCCCTGAACTGTGGCGACTGCGGCGTTTTGTCATCGGACAACGTATCTGGGGCATGAAAGCGCTGGAAGTACCCAGTCAACATTTATCTCTGAATAGTTTTATCTGTCGAGATTTACCGCCAGATACAACGGGGTTAATTACCTTTACCTCAGGTTCCACCGGCATACCCAAAGGTGCAAACCGCACCCATGACAGCCTGTTAGCACAACTTTATGCCATAACAGCGCTTTTTTCTGAGGGAAAGAGTGAGATTGACCTACACAGTTTCCCCGTTATGGTGCTGCACTCATTGTGCTGCGGCAACAGCAGTATTCTGCCTGATTTTGACTTTGCCCATCCCGCAACCGTCGATCCGCAGAAGATCGTCAAACAAGTGCAAGACAACGGCGTTACATGCCTCAGCGGCGCTCCCGCCTATATGGGCAAAGTCACCGGTTATGCTAAGAGCAAAGGATTGTCATTCCCCAATGTGCGAACAGTCATCGTAGGTGGTGCGCCTGCCAACAAGACTCTGCTTGAAAACTGCCTGACCGTCTTTCCACATGCTCGACATTTAGTGGTCTATGGTTCCACTGAGGTTGAACCGATCAGTACCGTCGAAATGACGACCCAATTAAACCACTGGGCAACTCATGATGGTTATTTGGTCGGAAAACCGGTGACACAAGCAGAAATATGTATCCGGGAAATAACAGCTAATCCCCAACAAATTATCCCATTGCCTGCCGGTAATGCTGGTGAAATCTTGGTTGCTGGGCCTCATGTGCTTAAAGACTATATTGATAACCCTCAAGCAACGAAAGAAAACAAACTCCCACGTAAACAGGGAGGTATTTGGCACTGCACCAGTGACGTTGGCTATCTGGATACCACAGGACAGCTCTGGCTACTTGGACGGGTAAAAGACAAAGTGGTGTTAGATGATGGTCGTATCATCCATCCCTACGTATTGGAAAAAAGGATCAATGAACTGCCTGAGGTCACTCAAAACGCATTCGTGTTACATCCTTTAGGCGGAGCCGCTCTGATACTGGAAAGCGCCACACTACCGACAGATTTATCCGCCATTTTAGACGGGTTGGATCTGACACGAGTTACCCGTATTTATTATATTAATTCTATTCCTGTCGACATTCGCCATAACAGCAAAATAAACCGCATTGCGTTGATCAATATGCTCGAGAAAGGCCAATTATCTTCCGTTCCACATAAGGAAAAATTATGAACAATAATCATTTCATCATTCATCTAAACAGAGCAGACTATATTACTATTGGCGGGGCGATATTTAGCGCTCTCTCCGTGGCAGCCGCATTACAACATTGGTATTACTTAGCTATTGCGTTTTTATATCTTGCCATGCTTGGCGACGCGCTCGATGGCATTCTAGCCAGAAATTTAAATATTGTCCGTCCGTTTGGTCGCTATCTTGATGGATTTATGGATCAACTTATTTACTTGATCTCACCAGCAATTATCCTCTATCTCTCTGGTTATCAATCTTGGTATTCCCTGTTTATTATCTTAATGATCATTAGTGGTTGTCTGCGATTATCTGTATTTAATGAAGTTGGGAATATTCAGAATGAAAATCAACTCTCCTATCTTGGTATGCCCGTATTCTGGAGCTTATTTATTCTCAGTGGTTACGCTTTGGTAAGCTTGATAGTCGAATCGTGGTTAAGCCATCTCTTGCTGACATTAGCGCTCTTTGGATTCAGCATCGCCATGCTATGGGATCGCCCGTTTTATAAGTTCAAGAGTCTCAACACTATCATCAGTACAACACTTGCAGGGTTTGTTTTATTTACCGGTCTTCATTTCTGGAGTCTTTATGCTCAATAGTTTTTATCACGGATGGATTTTACTGCTCCCCGTCATCCTTGGTGGTTGTTTACATATGGTGATTGTGACGAAAAACTATTTTTCCCACTGGGCTATTCCAATACATCAACGTTATTTCGGTCGCAACAAAACCTGGCGCGGTTTTATTGTTGTACCCATTATTACTGCGCTATTTTCGCTATTGTGGTTAGTTCTCGGCACCGGAACCCAAGACTCGATTATTCCCCAGACTATTTCCTCCTGTTTACTTACCGGGTTTCTGGCAGGTTGCGGTTATATTCTTTTCGAGTTGCCAAACTCCTGGCTAAAAAGAAGACTCGGCGCACCACCGGGACAACACCCAGAGCAAAATAAACGATTGTTTATTTTATTCGATCAGCTTGATTCCGCTATTGGCGTCACGTTAGTCTATTTTATTTATCTTAATCTCACTTATATCGATGCGCTTTTCTTTTTCCTCTTTTTTTTAATCAGTGCCTTTGTTATTAAAAATATATTATTTTTGTTTTCGCTGAAAAAAACGAGATTCTAGGTGGGAAATTCGATGAAAATACCGCAGCAAAATGGCTGCGGTTTTCGTAAATAATATAATAGCATTTAATTATATGGAAAATAAAAATGTGGAATCATTACTTAAACACCCTACGCAAATAATAGGTGATTTTCCTGAATTCACCATGACGCACCATAGCTATCAAAATTCCTAGCAGAGTATAAATCACGCCAAGAACCAGCATCATAGAAATATCTCCCAATACACTCTGTAATGGCAACCCCATCTGGTTAACACCGGCAATCGCTTTTGTCGCCCAAGTAGACGGCAAGGCGGAAGAGATTGCTCTTACCCAATCAGGCATTGCCTGTACCGGCCAAATGGTGCCGGAAATATAGAACACAGGCGTTGTAAGTAGAGCAATCGTCAAATAGATCATCTCTACACTACGCATACATTCTGTCACTAATTTCCCTAATCCGAGTACCGCCAACATAAACAGAAAAGTCAGCATTAATAGCAAAGGCATAGATGCTTCCTGCCGATATCCCAACACCCACGGCCAAAGAACAAAAAATATGATGGAGAGAAAAAGCCAGATTGGTAATAACGCCGATAATGCTCCCAAATAGACGGGCAATGGTGGTTTACCTTTCGGCGTACTGCGTATCGTAATACTGACCCGCACACAAGATATCAATAACGAGTGTTGTAATAACATCACCAACAAACCGGGAAAAACAATTGCAGCAAAGCTGACACCTGGGTTAAATAATCCAACAGTTTCACTACGAATCGGCATTAATAATAATTCTGTCTGTTCAGGGCTGAAACCATATTTTAGTAGTAATTTACTGTTATATTCATTCAATAATTGCCGGTGAGCAGAAGTCAATTCTTGCTGAATTTGTCCATTTGCAAGGCGGCTGGTTGCATCGCCATAAATCGGAAAAGTGATATTTTTTCCATTAAGGATATTTTTCTCCAAGTCCGCAGGAATAATAATGATTGCAAAAATTTCACGGAGCAGTAAATCGTGACGAGCATCAGCCAGATTGTCATAACTGTGGACAGCAATTTTAGCCGTGGAGTTGAGTTGACGTATCAAAGCACGGCTAGCAGAGCTGTGATCCTGGTCGATTACAGCAACCGGCAAATCCCATACTGTTGGCCGGACATATACCAGACTCATCATACACAAGGAAACCAGCATCAACATCCACATGGGCTTTTCCAACATTCCCATTAACACCCGGCGAAAAGTTTGCCAATACATCTGCATTATTCATTACCTTGTGGCAGGTTAAGCCGTTTAAATAACCGGTTTCGTACTAATAGAAAGCAAATGACCGGATAAATAAGTAATAAAGCACAAACAGATAAAATACCCAGTAAAGAAACCTCACGTAGAAAAATATCAAACATCGCATTTAGCGCATGCGTCAAAGGCTCAATATTGGCAATTATCCGCGCCGGCAATATCATTGATAATTCTGGCACTGACATACCTGAAAAAGTTGTCGCAATACTCACTAACACCCCGATTAAACTGTAAGCCGTCAGTACGCTATTAGTGAAAGTAAATAGCAACAGGCCAACACTTTGAGCAGCAATAACGTAGAAGAAACCCACTATCACCATATATATTGGGTTACCATTCACTTTTGCATCAAATACGCCAATCAGAGCGGCCAATTCAACAATCAACAACAGAGTAAAAAACAGGGTATAAGGTGCTAATTTTCCTAATAGCGCAAAAGTAAATGGTTTCATTGTTATCAACATCTTGCTACGTGCCATGCTATAAATCGTGCAAGTTACAACAAAAAGCTGTAACAAATGAATTGTGGCCGCAAACTGCTGATAATAGATGTAACTACCACTGGCATTAAAAAGGCTGTCATAAACGAGCGTAACATTGGCTAATGGTGGTAACTGATGGCCCATTTCTGTCGCCAATATGGAACGATATTTCGCATTAATCTCTGCCATTAATCCACTGAGATCTTGAATAGAATAACTTCCCGCACCATAAAACAACGCGTTGTAATACATACGCACTGTTGGCTGGCGCCCTCTGAGCGCATTAGCTTCAAAATCATGTGGGATATAAAGTAAGGAGTAATCCTTAGCACTGCTAAGCCGTTCAAGAGATTCCTGTAATCCCCCATCATAAGATTTAATCTGCGCATGAGAAGCCGCATCTAGGTTACGTACCAGATGACGTGATAGCGGGCTCTGATCATTATCAACCACCGATACCGGCAGATTGAGCAATGTCCCTTCTGAGAAATTAGCGCTGATCAGCACAAATAGCATCAACGGAAATAACCAGCTTAACCAGTGAAAAACTGGACTACGAATCACCGCCCGAATTTCTTGGCTAAAAGCGCGTTCGAAACCACGCCATGCAACCTTGATCCGCATCAGTCACCTACTTATCCCAACGCCACAAAGCACTCATTCCAGGACGTAAACCTTCAATAGGTTGTAAGGAATACAAGCGCACTTCAAAGGTTCTTAAATCGAAATCACCGGTGGCACGAGTTGCACGTTTAGTCGCATAATCACCCATCGGAGAGATATAACGAACTTCGGCTTCGATCTCTTTATCACCTAGCGCAGGAATACGAAGTTTGACTTTATCCCCTTTGTGCACCTTTGCCAGAATGTCTTCCCGCAGGTTATAAATAAAATAAGCTTCTGGTACACGGACTAATGTCACCAAGGGGCTATTAGCATTAAATAATTCACCAACTTCTGCCGGAATCGGCCCAACCTCCCCGGCAACAGGCGCTTTGACCTGTAAATCATCACTCTGGGTTTGTAACTCAATCAGTTGCTGTTCAGCCTGACGTAAAGCTGCTGCATATTTCTGACGCAGTTCAATCCTGTCACCATGCATACCTTCATCTAATGCCGCTTTTGCGCTCTGCATTTTCTGATAGGCAACATCCCTGCTTCTGTGGGCATTATCCAGATCGTTCCGTGAAACATAACCTTTAGATGCTACGTTCTGAACACGATCATATTCACGAACCGCGTTATCGTATTCAGCCTGAGCTTGCGCCAAACCCGCTTCCAGATTCCGAATACTTTCTTCACGTGTTCCATGAAGAGATTGCTCCAATTGAGCTTTGGCTTGATCACGAGCAGCTTCTAGTGAAGCAACCTGGGCCAGTAATTCCGGGCTTTCGAGTGTAATCAGCAATTGCCCTGCCTTAACATCATCGCCTCGTTCAACGTGACGCTCAACCACTCGCCCTCTAGCTTTAGATGCTACAATCACTTCCGGTGCATCAACTTCACCTTGCAACAATAAATATTGGTTATGAGAACGAAATAACACAGCCATTGCTGTGAGCAAAATAACCAGTAAAATCGTAAAAAATGTGCTTTTTTTCATGATGTTTTACACAACCAAAATTACCCGACCTGAAACTAACGCTATAGCTTCGCATTATTCCACGGAAAATTTCTTATATATTCGTGCGTATAATCACTGATAGAAAGGAAAACGCTTTACAATAGTGTAGTGGTTTATGATTCTTGTCAAATGTTAACCTACTTAAACTAAACTCTTAATAATATTATTAGCTGTTTCTGTAAACTAACAATATTCACGATTCTCTCGGAAAGTCTATGTACGCATTTAATCTTGTGTTGTTATTACTACAACAGATGTGTGTCTATTTAGTTATCGCCTGGCTACTAAGTAAAACACCTCTATTTATTCCACTGTTACAAGTTACTGTGCGTTTATCTCATAAACTGCTGTGTTATGTCACTTTTTCCATTTTCTGTATTATGGGAACTTATTTTGGTCTGCATGTAGGTGATTCCATTGCCAATACCCGTGCTATTGGCGCAGTCCTTGGCGGACTGCTAGGTGGGCCAGGCGTCGGCGTGCTGGTGGGATTAACCGGTGGACTGCACCGCTATTCTCTTGGCGGGATGACTGCTTTCAGTTGCATGATATCGACCATTATTGAAGGTTTAATCGGTGGCATTATTCACAGCTATCTGACGAAACGTGGTCAGATAAACCGACTGATTAATCCCTGGACAGCCGCTGTCGTCACGTTTTGTGCTGAAATAATACAAATGGGTATTTTACTACTGCTCGCTCGTCCATACAGTGAAGCATTAGCGTTGGTTAAAAATATCGCCACCCCCATGATCGTCACCAATAGTATCGGTTCAGCAATGTTTATACGTATCCTGCTTGACCGACGCGCGATATTTGAAAAATACACCAGTGCATTTTCTGCTCAAGCCCTGAAAATCGCTGTCTATACGGAAGGTATTCTGCGAAAAGGATTTAATGAAAATAACAGTATGAAGGTAGCAAAAGTTATTTATCAGCAACTGGAAATAGGCGCAGTTGCTATTACAGATAGAGAAAAACTCCTGGCATTTATTGGTATCGGTTCAGATCATCATCTCCCTGGAACACCTATTTCTTCAGAACAATCCCGTCGAGCAATTGAAAATAATGAAGTGGTTTATGCCGATGGCAATGAAATACCTTACCGTTGCTCAATTAATCCAACCTGCAAATTGGGTTCCACCCTGGTTATTCCACTACAGGGGGAAAATCAGCAAGTTATCGGCGCAATCAAACTTTATGAAGCTAAAAATCGTCTATTTAGCTCAATCAACCGCCCCCTAGGGGAAGGTATTGCCAGCCTGTTATCCGCCCAAATCCTCGCAGGACAATATGAACGTAATAAACAATCACTGCTGCAATCAGAGATTAAGCTGCTTCATGCGCAAGTGAATCCTCACTTTTTATTTAATGCCTTAAATACCCTGCAAGCCGTAATCCGACGGGACAGTTATCAAGCGGGTCAATTAGTGCAATATCTCTCAACTTTTTTCCGTAAGAACTTGAAACGGTCGGAAGAGATTGTCACGCTGGCTGATGAAATAGAGCATGTGAATGCTTACTTACAAATTGAGAAGGCACGTTTTCGTGATCATCTGCAAATAAGCATTGAATTGCCGGAATCTTTGCTTCACGCCAAATTACCCGCTTTTTCTCTCCAGCCAATAGTAGAAAATGCGATCAAACACGGCACATCACAGTTATTAGAAACCGGTAGGGTTACTATTCGCGCTCATCAACAGCATCAATTGTTAATACTGGAAGTGGAAGATAATGCCGGTCTTTATAAATCTGCCTCTATGGGGGATGGACTAGGAATGAGTCTGGTAGATAAACGACTACGACTTCGCTATGGTGAAAATTATGGCGTGCAAATAGATTGCCAACCAGAAAAATTTACCCGCGTAATTTTACGCTTACCACTCATTAAAGAGGTTAATAAAACTGTGTGAATATGAATATATTAATTGTCGATGACGAACCGCTTGCACGAGAAAACCTACGTTGTTTGCTAGAAGAAGAACATGATATTCAAATTATTGGCGAATGCGCCAATGCCGTTGAAGCCATTGGCGTCATACATCATCTAAAACCCGATGTTGTATTTTTGGATATCCAAATGCCACGTATCACCGGATTAGAAATGGTTGGTATGCTCGATCCAGAACATCGTCCCTATATTGTTTTTTTGACCGCATTTGATGAATATGCAATACAAGCATTTGAAGAGCACGCATTTGACTATTTATTAAAACCTCTGGAAAAAAACCGTCTAACTAAAACCTTACAACGATTACGGCAAGGACATCAGAAACAGGATATTTCCACCCTCAAAGCAGAAGAGCCGCTAAAATATATCCCATGCACCGGCCACAGCCGAATCTGGCTTATTCAATTGGATGAAATCCTTTACGTCACCTCCCGTCCAAGTGGGGTGTATGTTATGTGTACCAATGGGCAGGAAGGATTTACTGAACTGACACTTCGCACATTGGAAACCCGCACACCATTGATGAGAAATCATCGTCAATATTTGGTCAATATGACCCATCTGCGCGAAATTCTATTTGGTGATCACGGACAGGCCGAACTGATTCTACGCAATGGTAAAACTATTCCTGTCAGCCGCCGTTATTTAAAACCACTAAAAGAAGCACTAGGATTGAAGTAACCGTGACATTCATCACATTTTCAGCAGGTTAGTCAGTTCTTACTCACCGCTCACCTGCTGAATCTGACCACTTAACCCGCCATATAACCACTCACTCAGACACTCCCTTATAGCTTCCTTTACCTATGACAAGATACGAGTAAAAATTTATAACTCTCAGGAGAAGAGAAATGCAACACGCTCTCACATTTGTTATTGCAACGTTGTGTATTCTGGTTATCTGTTACCGCTTATACGGCGTATTCTTCGTTAAAAAAGTACTGAAAGCAGATGACAGCGAGGTTACGCCTTCCCATTTACTGGAAGACGGTAAGGATTATGTACCCACGAAAAAATGGGTCAATTTTGGTAGCCACTTCGCAGCAATCGCAGCCGCAGGACCGCTGGTTGGCCCTGTGTTAGCAGCTCAATACGGTTATCTGCCAAGTATGTTATGGCTGTTAATCGGCTGTGTTATCGGCGGTGCCGTACATGATACGGTTGTTCTGTTCGCCTCAATGAAACATAGCGGTAAGTCCCTGTCAGAAGTTGCCAAAACAGAACTTGGCCCAATTGCTGGTTGGTGCACCGGCCTTGCAATGTTGTTCATCATTACGATTACTATGGCAGGACTATCTATGGTGGTCGTTCACGCGCTAGAACGTAATCCCTGGGGAACATTTGCAGTATTTATGACCATTCCGGTCGCAATCGGAGTCGGTCTATGGGAGCGCTTCACAGGTAATATGCGCGGAGCAACTTGGGTAGGTATTATCACCATTATGGCTTGTGTGATTGCCGGCCCTTACATTCAGGCATCTGCTTTCGGTGAGTGGCTGAGTCTGCGTACATCAACTGTCAGCTTGGCGCTGCCAATCTATGCGTTTTTTGCCACCGCTCTGCCTGTATGGATGTTATTGACTCCCCGTGGTTATCTTTCCAGTTTTATGAAAATCGGTGTATTCGGTGCGCTGGTTGTGGGTGTCATCTTTATTAACCCGGAGATCCAATTCCCGGCAGTCACTGAATTTATTCATGGCAATGGCCCTGTACTGGCTGGTCCGGTGTGGCCGTTTATCTCCATCACCATTGCGTGTGGTGCTATTTCTGGTTTTCATGCATTTATCGGCTCTGGCACAACACCAAAACAGATCGATAAGTGGAGTGATATTCTGCCAGTTGGTTTCGGTGCAATGTTGGCAGAATGTGTTGTTGGCGTCATGGCCTTGATCGCTGCCACTTCCCTATATCCTGCTGATTATTTCGCGATTAATTCCACCCCAGAGGTCTTTGCCACACTAGGTATGGATGTTATCCATCTACCACAATTGAGTCAGGAAATTGGTCTGGATCTGTATGGCCGTACCGGTGGCGCAGTGACATTGGCGGTTGGTATGGCAGATATTTTCACCCGCATCCCTTGGTTCAGCCAGTTGGCATCCTACTTCTTCCAGTTCGTCGTCATGTTCGAAGCTGTATTTATCCTGACAGCGGTCGATTCTGGTACCCGTGTTGCCCGTTACTTGCTGCAAGATTTTCTGGGCGATATCTGGGCGCCTCTGAAACGCATTAACTGGTTACCAGGTTCCATTGGTTGCAGTATCGTTGCTTGTTTACTGTGGGGCTACCTACTGAATTCCGGCGATATCAATTCAGTCTGGGCGCTATTCGGCGTATCCAATCAACTGATGGCCTCCATCGGCCTGATGATTGGCGCAACCATTATCCTACGTCTGTCTGAAAAACGCTGGTATATGCTGACCTGCCTGATACCACTGGCTTACCTGTACGTGACTGTGAACTACGCTGCTTACTGGATGGTGAAGCATGTTTACTTCAACCCCGCAGCAAAAGGTTTCAACATCTTCAACGGAACTATCTCCATTGTGATGGTTATCCTCGGCGTTGTGATTACGGTCTCTTCCATTATGCAGTGGCTAAAACTGTGGCGCACCCGCAGTGCAGGTAATTCAGTTGAAGTACTGAATCACTGATTTTCCTTCCACGTATCAAAAGCTGCCCTTTGTATAGAGCAGCTTTTGCTGTTATAGACATGAATGAACATGTAATTTGTGCTATAATGTGCTACATAATGCGTCTTTTTAAGGAACAGTTATGGCTACATTGACTCGATTAAGAAAGCAAGGTGGAGCTGTTGTATTAACTATTCCCAGCGATATAGCTCAATCATTGGGTTGGCGCCCCGGTACAGAAATAGAGCTAAATAAACAGGGGGAATGTCTCAATATAATATCTGCTAAAAGGCAACGGAGAGGGAGAAAAACCCTATCCCAGCTTCTTACAGAAATCAATCCTCAGGAAATAAAAGTACTAAATCAATCAGTAGCATTCTGGAACGAAACTCCGGCAGTTGGTAAGGAATACAATGATGACTAAAAGGAAAAAATTCCCAGGACGAGGAGAAATCTGGTTTGTAGATCATGATCCAGTGACTGGCCGGAAATTAAAGGGAAAACATTACTTCATTATTATCACTGAAACTATATTGAATAAAGCTTTAGGAACTGCAATTTGTTGTCCAATAACAACAGGTGGGAGCAAGCCACGCTCATCAGGTACAACAGTTGTGGTTGATGGCCGTAGTACACTTTCTGGAGAAATCACAGGTGTCGTATTATGTCACCAAATCAGAGCACTGGATTTAGAAGGAACGAAAGCGACATATGCTACAGATGCAGAGGCTGAATTGCTTGATGAAATCATTGGCAAAGTAATTGATTTAATTGATCCCCAAGAAAACTGAATCATACCGCAATTGAAACAATTAACTGATAAAAAAACGGCTCCTGTAAAAAGAGCCGCTTTTATTATTTAAATATTAATCAGACAATTACTGCGCATTACTGTTGTTATAACGACGGCGTGGAGCAGATGAACCATGATCATCGCCACGACCACGGAAATTGCCACGGTTTTGGCCTTCACCACGACCTTCCCCACTGCGGCGCTCACCACTGAAGCGACGACCACCACCATTAAAATTCTCACGATCACGACGAGGACCATTGCCATTGCCGTTACGTGGACCACCGCGACGTTCGCGGCGCTCAAATGGCTGTGCATCACCCAGTAACTGCATATTCATTGGCTTGTTCAGAATGCGGGTACGGGTAAAGTGGGACAACAAATCACCTGGCATACCTTTTGGCAATTCAATCGTGGAATGCGTTGCAAACAATTTGATATTGCCAATATAACGGCTGCTGATATCACCTTCGTTAGCAATCGCACCAACGATATGACGAACTTCAACACCATCATCACGGCCCACTTCAATACGGTACAACTCCATTTCACCGACATCACGGCGTTCACGACGAGGACGATCACCACGTTCGCCACGATCATCCAAGCCATTACGACGACGATCATCGCGCTCATTGAATTCACGGCGAGGACGACGCACTGGATCTGGAGGCAGAATCAATGGACGCTCACCTTGCGCCATTTTTAATAATGCGGCGGCCAGCGTTTCTATATCCAGATCTTCCGCAGGTTGCAATTTAGACAACAGAGTACGGTACTGATCCAGATCGCTACTTTCCAATTGCTGCTGCACATTAGCGGCAAATTTTTCCAGACGACGCTGACTCAACAACTCAGCATTTGGCAGCTCAACTTCTGGAATAGTCAGCTTCATTGTACGTTCAACGTTACGTAACAAGCGGCGTTCACGGTTTTCTACAAACAACAACGCACGACCAGCACGCCCTGCGCGACCAGTACGGCCAATACGGTGAACATAAGATTCGGCATCCATTGGAATGTCATAGTTAACAACCAGGCTGATGCGCTCAACATCCAGTCCACGCGCTGCAACATCAGTTGCAATCAAAATATCTAAACGGCCATCTTTCAGACGTTCCAATGTCTGCTCACGCAGTGCCTGGTTCATATCACCGTTTAGCGCCGCACTGTTGTAACCATTACGCTCCAGTGCTTCTGCCACTTCCAACGTTGCGTTTTTAGTGCGCACAAAAATAATCGCGGCATCAAAATCCTCTGCTTCAAGGAAACGCACCAAAGCTTCATTTTTACGCATACCGTAAACAGACCAATAGCTCTGGCTGATGTCAGGACGAGTCGTTACACTCGCTTGGATACGTACTTCCTGCGGATCGTTCATAAAACGACGAGTAATGCGACGGATAGCTTCTGGCATAGTTGCAGAGAACAACGCAGTCTGATGTTCAGCAGGGATCTGGCTCATGATGTTTTCAACATCTTCGATAAAGCCCATACGCAACATTTCGTCTGCTTCATCCAAAACTAAGCCGCTCAGATTAGACAGATCCAAAGTACCACGCTTCAGATGATCCAGAAGACGCCCAGGTGTACCCACAACAATTTGTGGCCCTTGACGCAAAGCGCGTAACTGAACGTCATAACGTTGCCCACCATACAGCGCAACAACATTCACGTTACGCATATGTTTAGAAAAATCTGCGCACGCTTCGGCTACCTGTACCGCCAGTTCACGGGTCGGCGCCAACACAAGGATCTGCGGAGCTTTCAACTCAGCATTGATGTTATGCAGTAAAGGCAGACTAAATGCCGCGGTTTTACCACTCCCCGTCTGCGCCATACCCAGTACGTCACGACCATTTAATAGATGGGGAATACATTGTTGCTGAATTGGAGATGGCTTTTCATAGCCAAGATCTTCCAGTGCAGAAAGGATAGGTGCTGATAAACCCAGATCAGCAAAAGAGATTTCAGTCTCAGTGGTCATGTAATGGTGCCTCATTAGTTATGGCGGCCAGTCTACATAACGCATTGAAAAAAATTTCGGTCATTTTCATTTAAAATGTGAACTGGCTCAAAGTATTTAATTAAACGAACAAATAAGCCCTCATCGATCAAGATGATGGACTTTGTTAATCGATATCGAAATGTTCGTCAGCTATTGCTGGTCCGATTCTGATAGGTCATCTTGTTCCTGGCCTAACAGCGCCAATTCCAACAATGCATAGCGGTGCTCAACAAAGTTATGTGCGTTGTTAGCTACCGTCAGCTTGAATAACGCAGATGCGCTATCCTTGTCCCCCAGACTTAGGTAATGCTTACCTAAATAGAAGTCAGTTTCACTGAGATGCTCAGCGAGCGAAGTGTTATCCGTTGCATTCTCTTTCAAGCGATTCATCAATGTATATTCACTAATTTTGCCTAAATAGAATTCAACTATATTCCAGCCCCATTGCCCCCGGTTCGCTTTTTCGTAGTGTTGCGACAAATTCAACATTGCCCCTTTAGGATAAAATTCTTTTTCCACCAGGTACAACCACAGCGAACGGAAAGGATCATTTGGATCGTCTTGATAAAACGCCTGCAGATCATCCTGCGCTAACTTATACCTACCACCGTAATACAACGCGATGCCACGGTTAAGACGCGCGTAATTGTAAGTTGGATCAAGCTCTAATACAGAATCAAACGCTTCATAGGCAGCATCAAAATTGCCAGCCTGTGTGAAGTAAATTCCCAGATAATTAAAAATCTCTGGAATATTAGGCCGAATAGATAAGGCAACAGAAAAATCATTTCGTGCCAAAGCTCTCAGGCCGAGACTATCATACAGCACACCTCTCTCATATAAAAGCTGTGCGTACTCATCTTCTGTCAATGACCGACTCGCAAGAATCTGTTCCATGCGAGCCAGAATGACTTCTTGTTGCAATGAAGGTTGTAACGGAATAGCAAAAACTTCGTTTTTACGCCAATCCTTGCTGCTGCATCCTGCCAAAAGAAGTATTGCTACAGCATAACACCAGCGCAGAAAAAGATTCATTTCCTACTCCCGAAAGTCAGACATTAAATTAAGAATGCCCTATCACCCATATTGCATTTATTGGGCCTCCTGCCCTGAGTCTATAAACGGCGCCTTTCTAAAGACACCGTTTATGACATCAAATTTATTCTGCTGATTGTGGCGCCACGGGTGTATCCTCGACAATTACGCCGGCTGTCGCTTCTTTAATGCTCAGGCGAACACGACCCTGGCGATCAATTTCCAGAACTTTAACTGAGACTTCCTGACCAACCTGCAAATAATCTGCCACTTTCTCAACACGCTTATCAGCAATCTGAGAAATATGTACCAGACCTTCTTTACCGCCACCAATAGCAACAAATGCGCCAAAATCAACGATGCGGGTTACTTTACCAGTGTAAATACGAGCAACTTCGATTTCAGCAGTGATTTCTTCAATACGACTGATGGCATGTTTTGCTTTTTCACCATCAGTTGCAGCAATTTTCACTGTGCCATCATCTTCGATCTCAATGGTAGTACCGGTTTCTTCTGTCAGCGCACGGATAACTGAACCACCTTTACCGATAACATCTTTGATCTTATCAGGGTTGATCTTAATAGTGTGAATACGTGGTGCAAATTCAGAAATTTCATTACGTGGGCTGTGAATTGCCTGCTCCATTACACTCAGGATGTGCAAACGCGCGCCTTTTGCCTGATTCAGAGCAATTTGCATGATTTCACGGGTAATGCCTTCAATTTTGATGTCCATTTGCAGTGCGCTGATGCCTTCACAGCTACCCGCGACTTTAAAGTCCATATCTCCCAAGTGATCTTCATCACCCAAGATATCAGACAGAACAACAAAATTATCGTCTTCTTTCACTAACCCCATTGCAATACCAGCAACAGCAGCTTTAATCGGCACCCCTGCGTCCATCAACGCAAGAGATGCGCCACAAACAGATGCCATTGAAGATGAACCGTTTGACTCCGTGATTTCAGAAACTACACGAACAGTATATGGGAATTCGTTAGCTTTCGGCATGACTGCCGCTACACCACGTTTAGCCAGACGACCATGACCAATTTCACGACGCTTTGGCGAACCCATCATACCTGTTTCACCCACAGAATATGGCGGGAAGTTGTAATGTAATAGGAAACGATCTGTGCGTTCTCCCATTAACTCGTCAATGATCTGTGCATCACGTTCTGTACCCAAAGTCGCAGTAACCAAAGCCTGAGTTTCACCACGGGTAAACAGAGCAGAGCCATGAGTTCGGGGCAGAACACCAGTACGTACGTCCAATGCGCGAACCATATCTTTTTCACGACCATCAATACGTGGTTCGCCACGTAAGACACGACTACGAACGACTTTTTTCTCTAAGCTACCCAGAATTTCATGGATTTCGGCTTCCTCTAAAGCTTCATCCTGTTCCAACAGCGCTGCCGTGACTTCCTCTTTGATAACATCAACCTGAGCATAACGCTCCTGTTTTTCAGTGATACGGTAAGCATCACCCAGACGGCTTTCTGCCAATGCAGCTACACGGTCATGCAACACTTGATTAACAGGCTCCGGCGCCCAATCCCATTTTTCTTTACCTGCTTCCGCAGCCAACGCATTGATGTTATCAATAACCACCTGTTGTTGATCATGGCCGAATACTACCGCACCTAACATTTGCTCTTCAGTTAGAATGTCTGCTTCCGATTCAACCATCAAAACAGCACCAGCAGTACCTGAAACCACCAGATCCAAACGGCTGTTTTTCAGCTCATCACTGGTTGGGTTAAGCACATACTGATCATTAATATAACCAACGCGAGCAGCGCCAATTGGACCATTGAACGGAATACCAGATAGTGCCAAAACAGCAGAAGCTCCAATCATCGCAACAATATCTGGGTTAACTTGCGGGTTAACAGAAACAACTGTTGCTACAATCTGCACTTCGTTCAGGAAACCCTCCGGGAACAGAGGACGCAGAGGACGATCAATCAAACGAGCGACTAACGTTTCACCTTCACCAGGGCGACCTTCACGACGAAAAAAGCTGCCTGGAACACGACCAGCAGCATAAGTACGCTCCTGATAGTTAACAGTCAGTGGAAAGAAATCCTGACCTTCTTTTACTTTTTTCTGACCAACAACGGTAACAAATACAGCGGTGTCATCCATATTGACCATGACAGCCGCTGTAGCCTGGCGAGCCATCATACCTGTTTCGATAGTAACGGTATGTTGACCATATTGAAATTTACGAACAATCGGATTAAGCAAAATAATATCCTTTCGTTAACATTGCCTGTTATATTCAACAGACAAAAATGAATAATCTCTTCATGCCACATCCTCGCGACTAACGACAGGTCTTACTCCCTTAAGCACTCTCATTAGCCGCGCGAACCTCTGTAACTGAAGAGCCTTAACAAAAACCACCACCAGCATTTTTTGTGCTGTTGCCTATGATGGCTTCTCAGAAGAAAAGGGGCCATATATGGCCCCTTTCCACTGAAACTTGCTTGATTAGCGACGCAGGCCAAGACGCCCAATCAGCGCAGTGTAACTTGTTACATTTTTACGCTTCAGATAGTCCAGAAGTTTACGACGCTGAGAAACCATGCGCAGCAGACCACGACGGCTGTGGTGATCTTTTTTATGCTCTGAAAAGTGGCCTTGCAGGTGGTTAATCTGCGCAGTTAACAAAGCAATCTGTACTTCACTGGAACCACTGTCATTCGCATCACGACCAAATTCAGCAATAATTTGCGCTTTTGCTTCAGTACTTAGAGACATAATTACAAACTCCAAAAATATATAAACTAAAATTACGGATGGCCGATCTCTAATTCAGCTACCCAACATATAACTGCGCCATTCTACGCTGCAAATAAGTTAAGCGCAAGATAGCCCCAAATACCCTAATCCCGGCTTTCAACAACTAAACGGCGGGGAGCAACAAGCCCATCGTCATTGATAACAGCAATGCCAATAAATTTCCGTTCATCACCTTCAGTTACACGTACCATACTTTCAACCAGAGCCGGAGATTTGGCACTGCGCACCGCCTGACCTTGTTTAAAATAAGCCGCCACTACTGGAATCAAATTAACCTCTGGGAAATGAGCAATTGCGCTATCCATTGGTAATAGTAATGAATCAATTAATTCGCCCACAGGTATTTCCTGATCTTTGGCCTGCTTTTGCAATTCATATAATTGCTCAAGTGTCACCATGCGATCATTTGGATAATGCGCTACCTGTAAACGTCTTAAATAAATAACGTGAGCACCACAGCCTAATAATTCACCTAAGTCATCAATAATAGTGCGAATATAAGTTCCTTTCGAACAATGTATTTCTAATTCCAGTTCATCATCTTCCCAACGGATAAACTGTAATTCATAGACTGTAATCGGCCGTGCTTCACGTTCTACCTCAATACCTTGACGAGCATACTCATACAATGGTTTTCCCTGATGTTTCAGTGCAGAATACATGGAAGGAATTTGCATGGTATCACCACGGAATTTATCCAAAGCTGCATCAAGTTGCGCCTGATTTAGCAGGATTGCTCTTTCACTGATGATTTGCCCGTGTGAATCAGATGTGTCAGTTCGCTGACCAAGACGGGCTATCACTCGATAACGCTTGTCAGAATCAAGTAAGAACTGGGAAAACTTCGTGGCTTCACCAAGGCAAACCGGTAGCATACCCGTTGCCAGTGGGTCCAACGCGCCGGTGTGACCAGCTTTGCTAGCGTTGAAAATACGTTTTACTTTTTGTAACGCATCATTAGAAGAAATATCCTGCGGCTTATCCAGTAACAACACACCATGTATATCACGACCGCGACGACGACGCCCCATTACTTCTCCTCTTTGTGATCCGCAGAAGCCCGGCGCTGTTCATCATTCTTCACAACATTAGTAACCAGATTAGACATCCTCATCCCCTCTACCAGGGAATTATCGTAGGAGAAAGTCAGTTCTGGTACGACACGCAAACGCATTGCTTTACCCAGCAGGGAACGAATAAAACCAGAAGCTTCATTCAATGCTTTAATACCATTTTTTACCACATCGGAATCATGTTCTTCAGTCAACACATTCAGAAAAGTGACGAATACTTTGGCGTAAGCCAAATCACGGGAAACTTCAACGCCAGAAACAGTCGCCATACCGATTCGGGGATCTTTCACTTCTCGCTGTAAAATGATGGCAATCTCTTTTTGCATTTCCTGTGCAACGCGCTGAGTACGACTGAATTCTCTTGCCATTGTTATATCTCCTGACATTTGGGGGGCAAAAGCCCCCCAATAATAATGAAATTAACCAGTGGTAGGAATTAAGCGATAGATCGTTTAACTTCGATAACTTCAAATACTTCGATCATGTCACCAACACGAACATCGTTGTAGTTCTTAACACCGATACCACATTCCATACCATTACGGACTTCGTTAACGTCATCTTTAAAGCGGCGAAGGGATTCCAATTCACCTTCGTAAATCACTACGTTATCACGCAATACGCGAATTGGATTATTACGTTTAATCGTACCTTCGGTTACCATACAACCTGCAATCGCACCAAATTTCGGTGACTTAAACACATCACGAACTTCTGCTAATCCCATGATTTGCTGTTTATATTCAGGCGCCAGCATACCACTCATTGCCTGTTTAACTTCATCAATCAGGCTATAAATAACAGAGTAATAACGCAGATCCAAGCTTTCATTTTCAACAACCCGGCGTGCAGAAGCATCGGCACGAACATTGAAGCCCAGAATAATTGCATTAGAAGCAGCAGCCAGTGTTGCATCAGTCTCGGTAATACCACCTACGCCAGAGCCGATGATTTTCACTTTCACTTCATTGGTAGACAATTGCTCCAATGCTTCGCGGATCGCTTCACATGATCCCTGAACGTCAGATTTCAGAACAATATTCAATTCAGAAACCTCACCTTCTTCCATGTTAGCAAACATGTTTTCCAGTTTAGATTTCTGCTGGCGAGCCAATTTGACCTCACGGAATTTACCCTGACGATACAGAGCAACTTCACGAGCTTTCTTCTCATCACGTACAACAGTCGCTTCATCACCAGCCGCAGGTACATTGGACAGGCCAAGGATCTCCACTGGAATAGATGGGCCCGCAGAGAACACTTCGCGACCTAGCTCGTCACGCATTGCACGAACTCGTCCATATTCAAAGCCGCAAAGTACAATATCACCTTTGTTCAAAGTACCTTCTTGAACGAGTACTGTCGCAACCGGACCACGGCCTTTATCCAAGAATGATTCGATAACAACGCCGCTTGCCATACCAGAATGGACTGCTTTTAGTTCAAGAACTTCAGCTTGAAGCAAGATTGCGTCCAGCAATTCATCAATACCAATACCAGCTTTAGCAGATACATTGATAAACTGCGTTTCACCGCCCCATTCTTCAGGCTGAACACCGTGCTGAGAAAGCTCATTCTTCACGCGATCCGGATCAGCTTCGGGTTTGTCAATCTTATTAACCGCAACAACCACAGGCACATTCGCTGCTTTTGCATGCTGAATAGCTTCGATAGTCTGAGGCATCACACCATCATCGGCAGCAACAACCAGGACCACGATGTCGGTAGCTTTTGCACCACGTGCACGCATTGAAGTAAATGCAGCATGCCCTGGGGTATCTAGGAAAGTAATCATGCCACTTTCAGTTTCAACATGGTAAGCACCGATATGCTGAGTAATACCACCCGCCTCACCAGAAGCAACTTTCGTAGAACGAATGTAATCCAGCAGAGAAGTTTTACCGTGGTCAACGTGCCCCATGATAGTCACAACCGGCGCACGAGATTCAGCAACAGCTTCGCCGGTATCACGGTCGCTCATCAGCGCTTCTTCCAGCTCATTCTCACGACGCAGGATAACCTTATGACCCATTTCTTCAGCAACTAGCTGTGCAGTTTCCTGATCGATCACCTGGTTGATGGTTGCCATTGCACCCATTTTCATCATGGCTTTGATGACCTGAGAACCTTTGACAGCCATTTTATTAGCCAACTCAGCAACAGTAATAGTTTCACCGATCACAACATCACGGTTAACAGCCGCTACAGGCTTATTAAAACTTTGTTGCAATGTACTGGTTTTACGTTGCTTGCCTTTTGTACGGCCAACTGCGCGGGCTTCTTCACGATCTGCTTTAGATTCAGAATGCTTATTATTTTTCTTCTGGCGAGTAGCCTTACCGCTACGACCACGAGCACGACGATCGCCTTCAACTTTAGCATCGTTTTCGTCTTCTGCTGCACGGGCATGACGGGAGGTAGTGACATGATAATCATCGTTATCAATGGAATCTGAATCACTTGACCACTTGTCCTGATTCTCTTCAGCCATACGACGAGCTTCCTCAGCAACGCGTCTAGCTTCTTCCTCTACCTTACGACGCACCTCTTCTTCTGCTTTACGCTTAAGATCAGCAGCTTCTGCTTCACGACGTGCTTTTTCACTTTGAGCTGTTTTGTCAGTCTGGACTGGTTTTTGCTTATGTTCGGTATGTTGATTGGTCACTTTTTCATTTTCCGCTGCCTGGCGCTTAGCTTTTTCAGCTGCTTCACGTTTGGCTTTTTCTTCTGCCTCACGTTTAGCCTGCTCTTCAGCGAGTTTCTTCGCTGCTGCTTCGGCTTCACGTTGCGCTTTTTCTTCTGCTTCGCGCCGTGCTTGCTCTTCCGCTTCACGCTTCGCCTGCTCTTCCGCTTTAGCCTGTTCAACTGCATCACGGTTCACATATGTACGCTTTTTGCGGACCTCAACGGCTACCGGTTTGCTTTTACCATCGGTGCCTGAAACATTCAGTGTACTACGAGTCTTACGCTGCAATGTTAATTTATCGGGCTTACCAGCCGAACCACCTTGCTCGCGGTTCAAATGCGCCAGTAAAGCTTCTTTTTCTTTCTGAGAGACAAAATCAGTTTCGTTTTTTTTAATCCCTGCATCAGCAAATTGCTGTACCAGGCGATCAACCGAAGTCTGGATCTCTTCTGCCAGTGATTTTACGGTTACATCTGTCATGCTGTTCCTTCCTGCTACGGTTTATTACGCATCATCGCCAAACCAACAGATATTTCGGGCTGCCATGATGAGCTCGCCTGTCTTCTCATCATTCAAACTTTCAATATCAGATAGGTCGTCGATACCCTGCTCGGCAAGATCTTCCAGCGTACAGATGCCACGGGCAGCCAGGTCAAATGCCAGAGTACGGTTCATACCAGTCAGATTTAACAACTCTTCAGTTGGTTGTTTATCACTGAGACTCTCTTTCTGAGCCAGTTCCAGAGTAGTTAAAGCAGCTTTCGCACGTTCACGCAGGACTTCGATAGTTTCCTCATCAAGGCCTTCAATTTCCAGAAGTTCCTTAATTGGTACATAGGCCAATTCTTCCAGAGTTGAGAACCCTTCTTCGACTAGAACAGTAGCGAATTCTTCATCAATATCGAGATGCTTAGTGAATGTATCAATAGAAGCGTGAGCTTCTGCCTGATGTTTTGCTTGTAGCTCTTCAGCAGTCATGACATTTAATTCCCATTTGTCATCACTACGGTGTCTTTTCAACAACTGCGCAGCCAGACGCACGTTTTGGCCATTACGGCCGATAGCCTGCGCTAAATTGTTGCTTTCAACGGCAACATCCATCGTGCACTTGTCTTCATCGACAACGATAGATGCAACATCAGCCGGAGCCATAGCATTAATGACAAACTGAGCAGGATTATCATCCCACAGTACGATATCGATTCGTTCGCCGCCCAATTCGCTGGAAACAGCCTGTACTCGAGCACCACGCATACCAACGCAAGCACCAACCGGATCGATACGTTTGTCATTCGTTTTTACTGCAATCTTGGCGCGAGATCCCGGATCGCGAGCAGCAGCTTTAATTTCAATTAGTTCTTCACCAATTTCCGGAACCTCAATACGGAACAATTCAACCAGCATTTCCGGACGGGAACGGCTGACAAACAGTTGCGCACCTCGCGCTTCAGGGCGAACATCATACAGTACGCCACGCACACGGTCACCTGGGCGAAAATTTTCCCTTGGTAACATATCTTCGCGAAGGATAACTGCTTCAGCATTATTGCCCAAATCAAGAGTGATATTCTCACGATTGACTTTCTTAACCACACTGGTGATGATCTCACCTTGCTGTTCGCGGAACTGGTCAACAACCATAGCGCGCTCAGCCTCACGTACTTTTTGTACAATAACCTGTTTAGCGGTTTGCGTTGTAATACGATCAAATGTCACTGATTCAATTTGATCTTCGGTATAGCTACCCAAATCGATTTCAGGCTCTTCAAATCTAGCCGCTTCTAGCGTAATTTCACGAGTCGGCTGAGTCACTTCTTCAACAACTAACCAACGACGGAAGGTGTCAAAATCACCAGATTTACGGTCAATGCTGACACGAACATCAATATCTTGTTCATATTTTTTCTTGGTGGCTGTGGCCAATGCTGTTTCCAGCGCCTCGAAGATCTTTTCGCGTGGAAGGGATTTTTCGTTGGAAACCGCTTCCACAACAGCCAGAATTTCTTTATTCATCCTAGTTGCCTCATCCGAACTTTAAAAGTGGGGTACCAGGTTCGCTTTCTGGATGTTGCTCAGTGCGAACACTTCATCTTTTCCATCCACCGTAACCGTGATCATTTCGCCGTCGACAGTTTTGATAATGCCCAGCCATTTCCGACGGTTTTGCATTGCTATACGTAAAACCAGACTGACTTCCTCACCAATAAAACGCTGGTAATGTTCAGCCGTGAACAAAGGACGCTCCAAGCCAGGTGAAGAAATTTCCAGGTTATAAAGCACTGAAATAGGATCTTCGACATCCAATACCGCACTGACCTGGTGGCTAACATCAGCACAATCATCAACAGTGATACCATTCTCACTATCAATATAAATTCGCAGTGTAGAAACACGTGCACGAATAAACTCCAAGCCGACTAACTCAAAGCCTAAAGCTTCAACTGGTGCTGAAATCATCGCTGTTAATTTTTGCTCTAATGTGGACAAGCCCACCCCCAAGACATAAAAAAAGGGCTAATTAGCCCAGTAGTTCTGTTGTCAAATAACAAAAAACCCCGATATTCGGGGCTTTATGCGACTGGACCCTATTTGCTGCCAGTGGCTTCAACCACTCACTTCATGCCCCTTTAAATCAGAATCAATATTTCAAATATTGCTGAATTATTTCGCTCAAAAAGGTGCATCTTAATTTAAGAAGTGGTTGCGGGAGCCGGATTTGAACCGACGACCTTCGGGTTATGAGCCCGACGAGCTACCATGCTGCTCCATCCCGCGTTCGAAAACGTGGCAAATATTACGCCGATAACTGCCAAAACGCAAGCTATCCGAATAATGGTACCGAGGACGGGACTTGAACCCGTAAGCCCTAGTGTGGGCACTACCACCTCAAGGTAGCGTGTCTACCAATTTCACCACCTCGGCACTACATGAGGCCATCGCTGATCCAACAGCCCCGTTTCAATTCTTTCTTGTGATGATTACTGCGGAATATCACTATTTGGTGTTGCTGGCACTGCCGGAATCTCCGTTGATTTCTCAACTTTAACAGGCTCGCCAATATTTTCCCACTTGCTGCTTGTGCCGGTTTGGTTACTCGTCAGATTACCAAGCACCAAACTAATGATAAAAAACAGAGTAGCGAAAATCGCAGTCATACGAGTCATAAAGTTACCAGAACCCGATGAACCAAACAGCGTTGCAGAGGCACCCGCGCCAAAGGAAGCACCCATATCAGCACCTTTACCTTGCTGTAGCATAACCAAGGCGACTAGCCCGATAGCAACCAGCAAGAAAATAACTAAAAGAGCTTCATGCATATGTCTTACCTATGTCCTCGTGGGGTTTACCACAATCTATGTGGCTACCTTATACCACATCACCCACTCAAACAGGCTAATCACCTGACCGAGTGGGTGTGAATACTAACCAAACCACATCTGATACGCAAGGTTAATTTCAATAATCAGAATCACTTGAGGAAAAAAACAACAAATTAACCCGCATGTTTCACTGCATCAGCAATACGATGGGCCAAAGCAGTGACTTGCACATCATCTTCCCCCTCGACCATGACACGAATCAATGGCTCAGTACCAGATTTACGTAATAATACCCGTCCACGACCATTTAATTCAGCTTCAACAGATTTAGTAATATTAATTACATTTTCCGATTTAAGTGGATCGTGTGAACCGGAGAAACGAACATTTACCAGCACCTGCGGCAAAAGTTTCATACCACTACACAGATCGTGCAAACTCATATGGTTGCGTACCATAGCACTCAAAACCTGAAGGCCAGCAACAATACCGTCCCCCGTAGTTGTTTTATCTAGCAAAATAACATGACCAGAATTTTCGGCGCCTAAGCGCCACCCCTCTTCTTGCAATTTTTCCAGCACATAACGGTCCCCCACTTTAGCACGCAAAAACGGGATACCAAGCTGCTTCAATGCCAGTTCCAATCCCATATTACTCATCAGCGTACCAACCACTCCGCCACGCAGCTGCCCTTGTCTCAATGCTTCACGGGCAATAATATAAAGGATTTGGTCGCCATCAACTTTCTGCCCTACATGATCAACCATAATAACGCGGTCACCATCACCATCGAATGCCAGACCAACATCCGCCTTCTCTTCTACAACACGTTGTTGCAATAAACGAACATCGGTAGCGCCACATTTTTCATTAATATTGATACCGTTCGGCTCGCAGCCAATCGTCACAACATTAGCTCCCAGTTCTCTGAGCACATTTGGGGCAATGTGGTAGGTCGCACCATTAGCGCAATCAAGTACAATTTTCAATCCATTAAGACTTTGCTCACTTGGAAATGTACCTTTACAGAATTCAATATAACGGCCAGCAGCATCAACAATACGATTTGCACGCCCCAACTCTGCTGATTCCACGCAAGTCAGCGGTTTTTCCATTTCAGCTTCAATTGCCTCTTCCACATCATCCGGCAGTTTCGTACCGTCAATAGAGAAGAATTTAATACCATTATCATAATAAGGATTATGAGAAGCAGAGATAACAATTCCAGCCTCAGCACGGAAAGTACGAGTCAAATAAGCAACAGCAGGTGTTGGCATAGGACCAGTGAACGAAGCCGACAAACCAGCCGCCGCTAAACCTGCTTCTAAAGAAGATTCCAGCATATAGCCAGAAATACGGGTATCTTTACCGATAATGATCTTACGAGAACCATGACGAGCCAGTACTTTACCCGCAGCCCAACCAAGCTTTAACACAAAATCTGGCGTAATTGGGCTATTGCCCACTTTGCCACGGATACCATCAGTACCAAAGTATTTGCGGTTACTCATAATTTCTTTTCTTCCTTTGCTGAAAGTGTTGCTTCGACAATTTGCATTGCCTGCACGGTTTCTTTAACATCATGCACCCGGATAATTTGCGCTCCTTGCATAGCAGCGATAACAGCGCAAGCTACACTACCGACAACCCTTTCTTGCGGCGGTACATGAAGCAACTGACCTATCATAGATTTACGTGACATTCCTGCCAGCACAGGTAAACCAAATTGATGAAATTGGTTTAAATGTGCCAGTAACTGATAATTATGCGCCAAGCTCTTGCCAAAACCGAAGCCCGGATCAAGAACAAGTTTATCTTTTGCTATCCCTGCCATCACACAACGTCCAATTTGTTCGGTAAAAAATTGTTTCACTTCACTTAACAAATTTTCATAATGTGGCGCATCCTGCATCGTCCGTGGTTGGCCCTTCATATGCATCAAACAAACGGGTAAGCCAGATTTAGCCACACTTTCCAAAGCACCAGGCTCTTGCAATGCACGAATATCATTAATCAAATGAGCACCAGCTTTTGCTGACTCACTCATCACCAATGCTTTCGAGGTATCAACAGAAATCCAAATATTAAATCGTTGGGCTAAAGCCTCAACAACCGGAACAACACGCTCCACTTCTTCCTGTTCACTGACTTCATCAGCTCCCGGACGGGTAGATTCCCCACCGATATCAATGATTGCAGCCCCTTCATTAATCATCTTTTCAGCATGTCGTAAGGCCATATCCAGAGTATTATGAGCACCACCATCAGAAAATGAATCTGGAGTCACATTCAAAATACCCATTATTTGTGGACGAGAAAGATTGAGAACATTATCTCTGACTCTGAGGTTCATGTCAGGCTACCTTCAATGTCAAAACCCCAGGACTTACCTGGGGTTTCATGAATATATCAATCAGATTACGAAACAATGGAACAATTACTGATCTTTATTTCCTGACTGCCCTACTTGTTCACCACCTTGCGCCAATGTATTGACATCACCAGTTGGTTTTATAGTCTGCGGAGGAGGTGTATTACCTGTTGGGCGACTGTTATTATTGCTGCCGTTATCACTTTCCCATCCAGCTGGTGGGCGCACATTTGTACGATTCATTAAGTCATCAATCTGGGGGGCATCAATAGTTTCGTACTTCATCAATGCATCTTTCATCGAATGTAGAATATCAAGGTTGTCCATCAGAATCTGACGAGCACGTTGATAGTTATGATCGATAATTGCCTTCACTTCCTGATCGATAAGACGAGCAGTTTCATCAGACATGTGCTTAGCTTTAGCAACTGAACGGCCAAGGAACACTTCTCCTTCTTCCTCTGCATAGAGTAATGGGCCGAGTTTTTCCGAAAAACCCCACTGCGTCACCATGTTACGAGCAATTGATGTCGCCACTTTGATATCGTTAGATGCGCCAGTAGAAACACTGTCTGGACCGTAAATAATCTCTTCCGCCAGACGGCCTCCATATAAGGTTGAAATCTGACTTTCCAATTTCTGACGACTAGCGCTGATCTGATCTCCTTCCGGTAGGAAAAAAGTCACACCCAAAGCGCGGCCACGCGGAATGATAGTAACTTTATGAACAGGATCATGCTCAGGAACCAGACGGCCAATAATAGCATGACCTGCTTCATGATAAGCAGTTGATTCTTTTTGCTCCTCCGTCATCACCATCGAGCGACGTTCTGCGCCCATCATGATTTTGTCTTTCGCTTTTTCGAATTCAACCATAGAAACTACGCGTCTGTTACTACGAGCAGCAAACAAAGCAGCTTCGTTCACCAGGTTAGCCAAATCAGCGCCAGAGAATCCGGGAGTACCGCGAGCAATGACAGAAGCATCAACATCAGTATCCAGAGGAACCCGGCGCATATGAACTTTCAGAATCTGCTCACGACCACGCACGTCTGGCAAGCCAACAACAACCTGACGGTCAAAACGACCAGGACGCAGCAACGCAGGATCAAGTACGTCAGGACGGTTAGTCGCGGCAATAACGATAATACCTTCGTTGCCTTCAAAACCATCCATCTCAACCAGCATCTGGTTCAGCGTCTGCTCACGTTCATCGTGACCTCCGCCCAAACCAGCGCCACGCTGACGGCCCACCGCATCAATCTCATCAATAAAGATGATACAAGGTGCTGCTTTTTTCGCCTGCTCGAACATATCACGAACACGGGATGCACCAACACCAACAAACATTTCAACAAAGTCGGAACCAGAGATAGTAAAGAACGGCACTTTTGCCTCGCCAGCAATTGCTTTTGCCAGTAAAGTCTTACCCGTACCCGGAGGCCCAACCATCAGAATACCTTTCGGAATTTTTCCACCCAACTTCTGGAAGCGGCCTGGCTCTCGCAGATATTCCACTAGCTCACCAACTTCTTCTTTCGCTTCGTCACAACCAGCAACATCAGCAAAAGTGGTTTTAATCTGATCTTCTGTCAGCATACGGGCCTTGCTTTTACCAAAAGACATTGCCCCTTTACCGCCGCCGCCTTGCATCTGACGCATAAAGAAAATCCAGACCCCAATAAGCAATAACATCGGGAACCAGGAAATGAAAATAGAAGTTAGCAGACTTGGTTCCTCAGGGGGTTCACCAACCACTTTTACGTTTTTATTCAGTAACGTATCTAACAGTTTTTCATCCTGTACTGGTAGGTAAGTGGTGTATCTGCTGTTATCTTTCCTACTAACGTTAATTTCACGACCTGTGATACGAACTTCGCGCACCTGATCCTGGGCTAATTCATTGATGAAGGTAGAATAATCCACCCTACGACTATTGGAATCGCTGGGACCAAAACTCTGGAATAACGACATCAGCACAACTGCGATAACTAACCAGAGAATCAGGTTTTTCGCCATGTCACTCAAGGGATTAACCTCATATTACAACTGTGTTAACAAATAGCATTCAGGGTACTATAGTTTCCGCCCTGTCGCTACAATGTATACTTCACGCGATCGTGCCCGCGAAGCGTCTGGCTTACGAATTTTCACGTTCGTAAATAGGGAGCGAATTTCCCTCAGGTATTCATCAAAGCCCTCTCCCTGAAACACTTTGACAATAAAACTCCCCCCGGGGGCCAGCACATCACGACACATATCTAACGCCAATTCAACCAGATACATGGATCGAGGAATATCGACCGCAGGTGTTCCGCTCATATTGGGCGCCATATCCGACATGACGACCTGGACTTTGTTATCACCAACTCGCTCAAGCAATGCTTTCAATACAAGTTCATCTCGAAAATCACCCTGAAGGAAATCGACGCCAACAATGGGATCCATCGGTAAAAGATCACAGGCGATCACTCGCCCATTATCATTAATTTGACTCACTGCGTACTGAGACCATCCACCAGGAGCTGCGCCTAAATCGACAACGGTCATGCCAGGCTTAAAAATTTTGTCACTTTGTTGAATTTCATCAAGTTTAAACCAAGCGCGAGAACGAAGCCCTTTTTTCTGTGCTTGCAGAACATATTTATCACTAAAGTGTTCTTGTAACCAGCGACTGGAGCTTGCCGAACGTTTTTTATTGGCCATTGTCCTTTCCAACTATACTACGAATAAAGAGCCAGATATCTATTGCTCCATACACCAAAACCACAACACACTATTTATGGTGATAGAGATGAGATGGCGGTAGAATGTCCCGTTTTCAATCCTAACTAAGCAAAAAAACAATGACCCTTAACAAAAAACAAGTACAACACCTGAGAAGTCTCGCTCACCCGCTAAAACCTGTCGTCATGATTGGTAATAACGGCCTGACCGAGGGTGTGTTGGCCGAAATTGAGCAAACACTGTCACACCATGAGCTTATCAAAGTCAAAATCGCAGGCGAAGATCGTGAAACCAAAAATTTGATCGCCGATGCAATTGTCCGCGAGACCGGCGCATATAATGTGCAAATTATCGGTAAAACCTTGGTTCTTTACCGTCAATCGGAAGAACGAAAAATTATTTTACCTAAATAATCAAACCTCATTTATATAAAATGCCGTGCGCATATTATGATAAAAAAGGCCATATCCGGCCTTTTTTACTTTCTCCACGATCCTTGTGCAGCTTTACCTAACGTAAACCAATAGCAACAGGACAATCCTGAAGTTAAATATATTCAACTTTCAGGATTTCATATTCAACTTCACCACCTGGTGTTTTGATAATAACAACGTCATCAACTTCTTTACCTATCAAACCACGGGCAATGGGTGAATTCACAGAGATTAAATTTTCTTTAATATCTGCCTCATCATCACCCACAATCCGGTAAGTCTGCTCTTCATCAGTATTAATATTCAAAACCGTAACTGTAGTCCCAAAAATAACACGTCCAGTCTTAGGCATTTTTGTGACATCAATCACTTGAGCATTAGAAAGCTTAGCTTCGATTTCTTGAATACGACCTTCGCAGAAACCTTGTTGTTCACGAGCAGCGTGATACTCAGCGTTTTCTTTCAGATCACCATGTTCACGCGCTTCAGCAATGTCTGAAATAATTTTTGGACGGCGTACATTCTTTAGATAATCTAACTCTTCGCGCAACTTATCCGCGCCACGTACCGTCATTGGAATCTGTTTCATTTATTAATCCTCTAAATCTTTCCTGAGCAAAAAAACAAGCATCATCCTGATGTTTTCAGATAACAGCACAATGAGCACACCTTGTCGGGCGGGCTTCCAGACAATAAACAATGGTGCAAACTACAGGGCTACCCAGAGTTCACAATCATATTTTACATATTAATATATCATTCTAACGTAGACTTGGTGATGGGTCATCGTTTACTTTTCCCCACTTTGCGCCTTAGTATTGTGGTACGTCTACATCCATATGCGAAATTTATGTCCTTCTTTAAAATTGCCAGCAGATTAGTTTGCGTTACCGCTCTGTATTTAATTACACTCAACGCAAACGCCACACCCGTTGAGGAATATACGCAATATCTGCCTGATGGTACTAATCTGGCGTTAATCGCCCAAAAAGTCGGTGCTAATACCCCGTTAATTGATTATCACGGGCAGCAAATGGCGCTACCAGCGAGTACGCTGAAAGTTGTCACAGCTCTTGCCGCATTGTTACAACTGGGTAAAGATTATCGCTTTATCACCACACTGGAAAGTCACGGGAAAATTTCAAACGGTGTCCTGAAAGGGAATTTGATCGCTCGTTTTGTTGGAGATCCAACACTAACCCGTCAACAACTTCGCAATATGGTCACCGCTCTAAAACAATCTGGCGTGGAAAAAGTTGACGGCGATCTTCTCATCGATGTTTCCGCTTTTGCCAGCCACGATAAAGCTCCCGGTTGGGTATGGAATGACATGACCCAATGCTTCAGTGCTCCCCCTGCTGCCGCAATTGTAGATCGAAACTGTTTTTCAGTTTCGGTATATAGTGCTGAACGCCCCGGTGATACCGCATTTATCCGCGTAGCATCCTTTTATCCTGTGAATATGTTCAGTGAAGTAAAGACGTTGGCAAAAGGCTCTCCCGAAAGCCAGTACTGTGAACTGGATGTCGTTCCCGGAGAACTTAACCGTTTTACACTCACCGGATGCCTTACCCAACGCAGTGAACCGTTGCCACTAGCTTTCGCGATTCAAAATGGTACTAGCTATGCGGGGGCAATTCTCAAAAATGAATTACAAATTGCAGGAATTGAAATCACAGGTAATCTCAAACGCCAAAGCTTACCAACTGAACCGGGAAAAATTCTGGCTCAAAATCAATCAGCACCATTACATGATCTGCTGAAAGTTATGCTAAAAAAATCCGACAATATGATTGCCGATACCGTATTTCGGACAATAGGCCGACAACACTTTGATATACCAGGAACCTGGCGTTCAGGCTCTGATGCGGTACGGCAAGTGTTAAAACAAAAAGCAGGTATCGATCTAGGAAATACCGTGATGGTGGATGGCTCAGGATTATCCCGCCATAATCTGATTACTCCTGCAACCATGATGGAAGTATTGCAGTTTATCGCTCAACATGATCAAGAATTAGACTTTATTTCCATGCTGCCATTGGCGGGTCATGATGGCACATTAAGATACCGGGGAGGGCTGGATGAAGCAGGAGTAAACGGAAAAGTTTCGGCTAAAACCGGTGCTCTGCAAGGAGTTTATAATCTGGCTGGTTTTATAACCACTGCTAGCGGACAACGAGTTGCTTTCGTGCAATTTATTTCTGCTTACGCCGTACCGCCAAAAGAGCATCGCAACCGTCGAGCTCCTTTGATTCGATTCGAAAGCAGGTTATACAAAGATTTATATCAGTACAACTGATAAAATTGGCGCCATTTCAAATATGGCGCCCTTAACTATGACGAGAAAGTAAAAGAATCAGCGTTTATAAATAACCTCAACACCTTCATCGTCATCTTCGTCCCAATCGTCATCCCAGTCATCGTCTATTTCCGAAACCTGTTCCAATTGTTTTTTATGGTAGTCATCCCACATAAATTCAACTTTTTCAGGTTGAGCTTCACCTTCTGTTGAGCCCATATTACGAGGCTGAGTTTTCATAAACTCCATAATATCCCAGCAAAGCGCTTTAACGCCCAAACGATTTATCGCTGAGATCATATAAAAATCGCCTTCCCAACCCAATTCATCAGCAATAGCTTGGGCACGCTGTTTAGCTTCTTCTGGTTCCAACAGATCAACTTTATTGAATACCAACCAACGCGGTTTTTCTGCCAATTTTTCACTGTATCGTTGTAGCTCATTGACAATAATCCGGGCATTTTCAACAGGATCTGATTCATCAATAGGACAAATATCGATTAAGTGCAGTAATACCCGACAACGTTCCAAATGTTTCAAAAAACGAATACCCAAGCCAGCGCCGTCGGAAGCGCCTTCAATGAGCCCTGGAATATCAGCCACAACGAAACTCTGCTCGTTATCCATCCTTACTACGCCCAAGCTTGGTACCAGAGTGGTAAATGGATAATCTGCAACTTTTGGTTTAGCAGCAGAAACAGCACGGATAAATGTAGATTTGCCCGCATTTGGCATTCCTAGCATACCAACATCTGCCAACAGCATCAGCTCCAGCATCAATTCACGGGTTTCACCTGAAGTCCCCATCGTTCTTTGACGAGGAGCCCGGTTAACAGAAGATTTAAAGCGGGTATTGCCAAGCCCGTGGAATCCACCTTTCGCTACCATTAGGCGCTGTTCATGACGAATCATATCGCCTAGAACCTCACCAGTTACCGCATCACGGACACGAGTCCCAACAGGGACTTTAATCGTGATATCCTGACCACGCTTGCCTGTACAATCACGGCTTTGACCATTTTGTCCACGTTCTGCCCGAAAGGATTTTTCAAAACGATAATCAATCAGTGTATTGAGATTTTCATCTGCTAGCAGATAGACATCTCCGCCATCTCCACCATCTCCACCGTCTGGCCCACCTTTCGGAATATATTTTTCACGACGGAAGCTGACACAACCATTGCCGCCATCCCCCGCAACAACCAATATTCTGGCTTCATCTACAAATTTCATATTTTTTCTCCGTATGATAGCCATTACAATGCTGGACGGCCGTTGTTACCCAGAGATGGCGTATTTTAGAATATAAAAAGCCCCGCAACACATGCAGGGCTTCTGATTCGGTTTATAACTCGAAAAACTTATTCAGCTTCGATGCTGATAAATTTGCGGTTTTTCGGGCCTTTAACTTCGAATTTAACTTTCCCGTCAGCTAATGCGAACAGGGTGTGATCGCGACCACAACCAACGTTATTGCCAGCGTGGAATTTAGTGCCACGTTGACGAACAATGATGCTGCCTGCTAATACAGACTCGCCACCAAAACGTTTTACACCCAGACGTTTGCTTTCAGAATCGCGGCCATTACGAGTTGAGCCGCCAGCCTTTTTGTGTGCCATTAATCTGCTCTCCTAAATCTTAAGCGATGCCAGTGATTTTAACATCGGTGAACCACTGACGGTGGCCTTGCTGCTTACGGCTGTGTTTACGACGACGAAACTTAACGATTTTAATTTTCTCGCCACGACCGTGGGCAACCACTTCAGCTTTGATTTTAACGCCTTCAACGACAGGAGCGCCGATTTTGATGTCATCACCATTAGCGACCATCAGAACCTGGTCAAACTCAACAGTTTCACCCGTTGCGATGTCCAGCTTTTCCAGGCGAATTGTTTGACCTTCGCTGACTCGGTGTTGTTTACCACCACTTTGGAAAACCGCGTACATATAAACTCCGCTTTCCGCACGCCCCCTTAAATATCATTCCAGAGCGCGCTATAAATATTCATAATAGGGCGCGAATTCTACGCAAAAAAGCCTAAGAAGACAAGTGCAGAATTAGAGCAGATGATAAAAAAACATAGTTGCTGAATTGTCATTTATTTAGACTGTTTTTCGAGTACAATCAAGACACAGCAATAACTATTTTAATGTTAATATGAACACAGCTCTGCATTAAAACCCATAGCCGAAAAAATATGAATTTAGAATCTATTATCAAGCTAACCGCTGATGATATGGCAGCGGTAAATGAAACCATTCTTAGTCAGTTGAATTCTGACGTTACGCTTATTAATCAGTTGGGCTACTACATAATCAGCGGCGGTGGAAAACGCCTCCGGCCAATCATTGCCATCCTAACCAGCAGAGCATTGGGTTATCAGGGTGATAAGCATATTACTGTCGCTGCATTGATTGAATTTATCCACACAGCGACTCTGTTACATGATGACGTCGTGGATGAATCAGACATGCGACGTGGCAAAGCGACTGCCAATGCTATGTTTGGCAATGCAGCAAGCGTACTGGTTGGTGACTTTATATACACACGCTCTTTCCAGATGATGACAGCTCTTAACTCCATGCGAGTTCTTAAGTTGATGTCAGAGGCAACCAATGTTATCGCTGAAGGCGAAGTTTTACAGTTGATGAACTGCAATGATCCAAATATTTCTGAAGATGATTATATGCGGGTGATTTACAGTAAAACAGCCCGATTGTTTGAAGTCGCCGCTCACTCTTCCGCAATTCTTTCTAATGCCACCCCAGAGCAAGAAACAGCTTTACAAAATTACGGATGTTATTTAGGCACTGCATTCCAATTAATAGACGACTTACTCGATTATGATGCCGATAGCGATACATTAGGCAAAAACACTGGAGATGATCTTAACGAAGGTAAACCGACATTGCCTTTGCTGCACGCTATGAATCATGGTTCTCCAGAACAATCAGCACTTATTCGTGAAGCAATTGAAAAAGGTAATGGCCGCCATTTACTCGAAACCGTGCTGGCAACCATGAAACAATGCGGCTCACTGGAATATACCCGTAAACGAGCAGAGGAAGAAGCAGATAAAGCAATAGCTGCTTTGCAGGCGCTGGAAAACTCCCCATACAAGCAAGCACTCGTGGGGTTAGCCCATATTGCCGTACAACGCCTTTCTTAATCGATAGAACAAAACCTGGGGTTAATCTGACTCCAGGTTTTTCTCTGCGTCTTCAACACCTACATCAATATAACCAATAAGTTTTGCCAGCCCCTCTCGAAGGATAAATTTCACCATTTTTTCCCGCTCAACTTTAGTTAATTGATAGTAAGCCTCAATCCAAATTAAGAATGGGTCTTGCCGTTTGTTTGCATAATCAATAGTGCTTTCCCCTACGGATAACACATTAAGTACATCCTCAGGCAAACTATTTATATGGTATTCAAGAGCCTTGCCCTGAACACCCCGTTTACGTCTATATTCCCATCCTTCCCGCCTTGCCATCAGATTTATTCCCTGTGGCGAAGAAGGAAGTCCGGCAATACCAACCAGCTCTTTAGCTGAGTACCATTCTTTTTTCATACTTTTCTTCTCACTTTGCACCGGGATAATGAAGAAGAATCCAAGTTAGTTGGCATTTTTAATTTCCAAAAATGGGTTAAATAACAGAAATTTTTTCTAAAAAACTTCTGATACCATCCCGTAAGATCATGGCTGTCACAGCCTGTTTCTCAGATTCTGATAACTGATGGAAAGCTCCAACCCAAATCGATAAAGGATCTTGCTTCTGTACCTGATACTCAGAAGATGATTCATGAAGCTCCAATGCTGCAATGGTCGTTTCCGGGAAACAGGAGTAGTGATACTCGACTGCTTTACCTTGCACACCTTGTCTTTTCTGACGTAACCACTCCTCGCGTTTTGCTCTGGCATTAACTCCTTGTGGTGATCCAGGTAACTCACCCACGCCGATTAACTCCTTGGCCGAATACCACTCTTTTTTCATCACGTTTCTCTATTTTTGTTACCAAGTTCAAAAAAGAAGCCTTTAAGAAAAAATTTGGAAATATTTTTAGAAAAATAATGCTATTTTATTTCTCAATAACAGGTTTAAGTTCGTTATTGCTCTCATGCGTACCTGTTATTTATACCACTAAGATAGCATCAAATTTAATAAAAAAAGGATTAAAAATGATTTCAAGGAAATCTGATTGGCATCCTGCCGATATAATTGCAGCTTTACGCAAGCGGGGAACAACCTTAGCTGAAGTATCACGCAGAGCAGGGCTTAGCTCATCGACCCTAGCTAATGCGCTATCTCGCCCGTGGCCAAAGGGGGAATGGATAATTGCGAATTATCTGGAAATACACCCTTCAGAAATTTGGCCAAGTCGTTATTTTGATCCAAATACTGGAGAGTTATTAGAAAGGAAAGTACGTGAACAAACAAATAATTAGCTAACGAATTATATTAGTTGAATAAAAACCGCCGGTAATTCGCTATACCAGCGGTTTTATTATTTCATAGATATATATTTTTTACTTATAAAATATATTAATTAGTTATTAATAAATTTTTCGCCTAATTCTATATCTTTTCTCAATACATCCAGCATGCCTTCCAGTGCTGCCTGTTCAAAATCACTCAATTGACCAATGTCCAAACGCTCTTCTACACCATTTTTACCCAAACGAATCGGCTGAGCGAAGAAGCGAGCATATTCGCCATCACCTTCAACATAAGCACATTCCACAACATCACTTTCGCCTTGTAAGCCGCGGACTAGAGAGAGGCCCAGACGAGCCGCAGCTTGCCCCATAGACAGAGTTGCAGACCCTCCACCCGCTTTAGCTTCTACCACTTCAGTACCGGCATTCTGGATACGTTTAGTCAAGGAAACCAGCTCTTCATCAGTAAAGCTCACACCAGGGACCTGAGACAACAGAGGTAAGATTGTCACACCAGAATGACCACCGATAACGGGTACTTCGATTTCCTGTGGTTTTTTACCTTTCAATTCAGCAACAAAAGTATTAGAGCGAATAACATCCAGGGTCGTGACGCCAAACAGGCGGTTTTTGTCATATACACCTGCTTTTTTCAGCACTTCGGCTGCAATAGCTACAGTTGTGTT
Organism: Photorhabdus sp. P32; assembly: GCF_038085095.1. NCBI lineage: Bacteria > Pseudomonadati > Pseudomonadota > Gammaproteobacteria > Enterobacterales > Morganellaceae > Photorhabdus > Photorhabdus sp. P32. The sequence goes on from NZ_JAZGJN010000272.1 coordinate 54,705, forward strand.
GACTGGGTTAGTAATAATCCCAATCAGTGCTTTCGGACAAGTTTTAGCCACTTGTTCTACCAGGTTACGAACGATCCCCGCATTAACATTAAACAGATCTGAACGATCCATACCTGGTTTACGGGCAACCCCGGCAGAAATCAATACAACATCTGCTCCTTCTAATGCGGGAGTTGCATCTTCACCAGCAAAACCTTTAATTTTCACTTCCGTTGGAATGTGGCTCAGATCAACAGCCACCCCAGGCGTCACCGGAGCGATATCATATAAAGAGAGTTCTGAACCTGAAGGAAGCTGGGTTTTTAGTAGAAGAGCAAGAGCCTGACCAATACCACCGGCTGCACCGAGAACTGCAACTTTCATCCTGATACTCCTTAAATCGTTTATACTTTAAAATGCTGTGAATTCATCTGGTTAAGAACCATAGATTACTACGTTTTTGAAAACAATCTGTTAACAGCCAAATTGTGGACTTACGCTCTAATAGTGGGACGCAAAAGTCGCCGTATTCTAGGCAAAATGCTTATCTGTTAATGAGATAATGGACACTATTTTGAGAATTTCTCTACGATTTCACGAAATAATAGGCTAAATACCTTACACCCAACAACAACGCCAAACAACATCATTTGATTAACAATATATTTACCTGATAACCAACTAAAAAAAGCAAATTTTCATATTCATGTTTTATGAATTTCTATATAACATAAGACCAATTTTGCATGGTTCAAACTGGCTATAAAATCATTATTATTGCATAAAAATTCATTTATATGCATAATAGCAAGCTTCATAGCTGATTGAATATGGTGAAATATGCGTACTCCCTCTAAACAGGAAGATTTAGTAAAAGCTTTCAAGGCGTTATTGAAAGAAGAAAAATTTAGCTCTCAAGGTGAAATTGTCACCGCTTTACTGGAAGAAGGTTTTGAGAACATTAACCAATCCAAAGTGTCCAGAATGCTCACTAAATTTGGAGCTGTTCGCACCCGTAATGCCAAAATGGAGATGGTCTACTGTCTACCTGCTGAACTTGGCGTCCCAACAGCCACTAGCCCACTAAAAAACTTGGTACTGGACGTTGATCACAACCATTCAATTGTTGTCATTCGCACAAGTCCCGGTGCTGCACAGCTTATTGCCCGTCTGCTAGATTCTCTTGGTAAAGCAGAAGGTATACTTGGCAGTATCGCTGGTGATGACACCATTTTTACCACACCGGCTAGAGGTTTTACGGCAGAACAGCTACGTGAAGCAATTCTTGGGCTATTCGAACAAGAACTTTAAATGAACGCGCCAACAATGGCGCGATTCATTTTCCCGCAGTTATTTTCAGGATCGACAAGCTTTTTTATTCAGTGCAAATAGCAATTTTTCATGAATACCACCAAACCCACCATTACTCATAACCAGAATATGATCACCCTGTTGTGCCTTATCAACAATCATATTTACCAGTGAATCGATATCAGCACTCCAGTAAGCAGGCTGAACACAGCGATCTGCAATTTCTGATACATGCCATTTAATATTAGCTGGCTGAAATAAGAACACTTCGTCAGCACGTCCTAATGCTGGCGCGATCTCATTCTTACTGATACCCATTCTCATGGTATTTGAACGTGGCTCCAACACAGTAATAATACGCGCAGTTCCACCAACCTTGCTACGCAGAGCTTCCAAAGTTGCCAGCATTGCTGTCGGGTGATGTGCAAAGTCATCATAAACAGTGATGCCATTCTCCTCACCACGTAATTCAAGGCGACGACGTGCGTTAATAAATTCACTTAGAGCACAACAGGCATCTGCTGGCTTGACGCCAACATGATGCGCAGCGGCAATTGCAATTAGCCCGTTGCGCATATTATGTTCACCCACCAGCGACCAGTTCACTTCTCCAATAACTTTACCATCATAAAACACCTGATAATTACGGCTGTCTGTACTGATCTTCTTTGCCTGCCAGTTACCGGTTTCACCTACTAGCTCCAATTCGCTCCAGCAGCCCATAGACAAAACCTGTTTCAGATTAATATCGTTATCCGGCGCAAGGATCTTACCGCTACCCGGAACGATCCTGACAAGATGATGGAACTGTTTCTGAATAGCCGCCAGATCGCCAAAAATATCGCCATGATCGAATTCCAGATTGTTCATGATCAGAGTACGTGGGCTGTAATGCACAAACTTAGATCGTTTATCAAAAAAAGCGCTGTCATATTCATCAGCTTCTATTACGAAAAACGGACTCTCCCCGATCTGAGCTGATGTTTCAAAATTCCCCGGAACACCACCAATTAAGAAACCGGGTTTATAACCACAAGTTTCCAAAATCCAGGCTAACATACCCGCAGTTGTTGTCTTGCCATGCGTCCCCGCAACCGCCAGCACCCAACGTTCAGATAAAACATAATCATGCAGCCATTGTGGGCCGGAAGTATAAGGGAGCCCACGCTCCAGCACAGCTTCTACACAAGGATTCCCACGGCTCATAATATTACCGATGATGACCATATCTGGCTCAGAATCCAACTGTGCCGGGTCATATCCCTGAATCAAATTAATCCCATGTCTTTCCAGTAAGGTACTCATTGGTGGATAAACATTGGCATCAGAACCAGTCACTTCATGGCCAAGAGAACGAGCCAAAATTGCCAGTCCACCCATAAAAGTGCCGCAGATACCAAGAATATGAATACGCATTGATTTCCTATTCCATAGTATAAAGTTAGTCACTATTCTAACCATCAAAAGCAAGATAAGAAATGGAATAGCCTATGAATCATCCCTTTCTTTGGCTAAACTGCCCGCGTAAGAGTGCAATGGACACTCTAAAACCACTATCAAATCACATTCAGGACTTTCGTCATGAAAACATTAGGCGAATTCATCGTCGAAAAGCAGCACGATTTTTCTCACGCTACAGGTGAACTCACTGCATTACTTTCCGCTATTAAGCTCGGAGCCAAAATCATTCACCGTGATATCAACAAAGCCGGTTTAGTGGATATTTTAGGAACCAGCGGTGTGTCCAATATCCAAGGCGAGGTGCAGATGAAACTGGATCTGTATGCTAATGAAAAACTCAAAGCAGCACTGAAAGCACGCGGTGAAGTTGCGGGGATCGCTTCAGAGGAAGAAGATGACATCGTTATTTTCGAAGGAGACCGCGCTGAAAACGCAAAATATGTTGTTTTGATGGACCCATTAGACGGTTCTTCAAATATTGATGTAAACGTTTCCGTCGGTACTATCTTCTCTATCTACCGCCGAATTACCCCAATCGGCCAGCCGGTGACTGAAAAAGATTTCCTGCAACCAGGTCATCGTCAAGTTGCCGCCGGATATGTTGTTTACGGTTCTTCAACTATGCTGGTCTACACCACCGGCTGTGGGGTACACGCCTTTACTTACGATCCTTCCTTGGGAGTATTTTGTCTTTCCCATGAGAAAGTTCAGTTCCCACCCAATGGTAATATGTATTCCATCAACGAAGGGAATTACATCAAATTCCCTATGGGGGTAAAAAAATACATCAAATATTGCCAGGAACAAGATGAAGCAACTCAGCGCCCTTACACCACCCGTTATATTGGTTCGCTGGTTGCTGATTTCCACCGTAATCTGCTGAAAGGTGGTATCTATATCTATCCAAGTACTGCCAGCCACCCATCAGGAAAATTGCGCCTGCTATATGAATGTAATCCAATGGCATTCCTGGCTGAACAAGCCGGCGGTAAAGCCAGTGATGGCGCTAATCGCATTCTGGATATCATCCCATCCAAACTGCATCAGCGCGTACCTTTCTTTGTGGGTAGTAAATCGATGGTGGAAAAAGCCGAGAGTTTTATGGCTGAGTTCCCAGATGAGTAATTTCATCGGTTAATTTACATAAGAGGCGGTATACCGCCTCTTTGGAAACAAAACATGAGAAAACAAATCAAATATTTTCTAAAATCAGCGTATTATCTTGGAGTACTATAATAGTGCCAAAATGTTTAATTAAATAGGGATAGAACATAAGCAGCCCCACAGTACGGGCTAAGAATGATATACTACTGACTATTCCTGACATATTTGTACTAAGACCACTTTTCTCAGCAATAACAAAGTAAAAGTTGAGAAAAACAGCCCATGAAAAGAAATAAGAGAAACATAGTGTTTTTAATACATTAATTAACATATACCCTATGGATTTCAAGATGCATCGCGACGGCAAGGGAGCGAATCCCCGGGAGCATAGAGAACTATGTGACCGGGGTGAACGAGTGCAGCCAACAAAGAGGCAACTTGAAAGATAACGGGTATATACCCAATAAACTTCAAAATGCAGTTTTTAGCACCTGAAAATGGTCGTTAATTCTGGACGTCAGCGAGTCCGCTATATCAGGTAGCGTTGTAGTGAAAAATTTGAACACTTTGTCTCGAAATTCATGTTTATCCGCGAAATAACGGTTATTTCGAACCTGTTCATTCATGACCTTCCATAA